>NZ_JAAHHM010000206.1:0-8662 GCF_010692445.1 Moorena sp. SIO3E8
CCCGATTCCCGATTCCCGGTTCCCGATTCCCGATTCCCGATTCCCGATTCCCGATTCCCTACTCCCGATTCCCGATTCCCGATTCCCGATTCCCGATTCCCTACTCCCGATTCCCGATTCCCGATTCCCGATTCCCGATTCCCGATTCCCGATTCCCGATTCCCTACTCCCGATTCCCGATTCCCGATTCCCGATTCCCTACTCCCTACTCCCTACTCCCTACTCCCTATTCCCAACAGCCCCATCGATCAATTCCTCAACACCATTAACAGGAATAATCGGAGTCTTGAGCTGATCAGCCACTTCTGCCACAGTCATATCATCCAGAAACCGGGTATCACCATGCTTAAGCATCAACCCAGGTAACAGAATCATTTCTCCTAAGTCTTTTCCTTTTAATCCCTTCAGTAAATCTTGTCCAGTCAGCAAGCCAGTAACCGTTATCTCCTGACCCCAGTAATCACTCGATAACGCAACCATATTAATCTCCAATCCTGCCACAGCATTGAACCGCTCTACCACAGGTTCAAAAGCTTTTTCCACCGCATTACCCACCACCCAAGTCCCCCGCCGGGGGATTTCTAGACCCTTAGGCAACCGTTTAGTAGCAACTGTTTGGAATTCTTTCAAGAACAGACGAATCGAACCAACACCATTCCCAATTTGAGGGTAGTCTCCGTAATCGGATTCTGGAGGTAACTCTTGTCTAGCAATCAAAAACCACTCATCTGCCAACCAAGCAAAGGTAGACCCCAACTGCTGCTTAAATTTCTCCTGAAGCCTTTGAACTTGAGCAATCACTTCCCTCGCTTTTTCCCCAGTAACACTAATCAGTTCATCCTCCTGGGGTCGAAACCGAGTCAATCCCACCGGTACTACTGCCGTTGAAGCCACTGCGGGCAGATCACCGGTATAGAATTGAGCTAAATCTAGCAAAGTACGTTCCAAGTGAACGCCATCATTAATCCCAGGACACACCACTACCTGGGCATGAATTTGCAGCCGTCGCTCCTGAAACCACCTTAACTGCTCTAAAATTTGCCCAGCCCGAGGATTTTTCAGTAACCGTATGCGCACATCCGGTTCAGTAGCATGAACCGAAACATAAAGAGGAGATAGACGCATCCGTTCGATCCGATCCCACTCAGTTTGAGTCAGATTAGTCAGGGTTAGGTAAGACCCATAGAGGAAACTAAGCCGATAGTCATCATCTTTGAAATAAAGGCTTTGGCGCTTACCTGGTGGTTGTTGGTCGATAAAGCAAAATGGGCAACGATTATTGCACTGAATCAAACCATCAAATAACGCTGTCTCGAATTCCAGCCCTAAATCGTCATCATAGTCTTTCTCAATTTCGATCACATGAGTCTTACCCGCCCCATCCAGCACTTCCAGTTCTAGAATTTCATCCGCACACAGGAATTGATAATCAATCAAATCACGGGGATGGCTACCATTAATCGCAACAATAGAATCCCCTGGTTCAAATCCAACCTCAGCAGCAATGGAGTTGGGAAGAACCTTTGTGATTAATACTGGACGAATCGAGCTTTGACTCATTGATAGCAGTTTTCAATTGGGTGAGGCACAAAGTCGTTGGTTTTAGGGAACAGGGAACAGGGAACAGGGAACAGGGGGAAGAGTGTGGGGAGAGAGGGTAGTGTGGGGAGAGGGGGGAGAGGGAAGAAGAGTGTGGGGAGAGGGGGGAGCTCACAAGGGTAGGTCTTTAAACATTGGGGCGAGTAATTACTTTCATTGCCTAGAATCTCTTCCAAATAAATATATATCAAAATATACAATAATTGCTGGAATAATTCTCCCCATCTCCCCACACTTCCCACACTTCCCACACTTCCCACACTCTTCACTAGTTTAAGGGATAATTCTCCCTATCTCCCCATCTCCCCATCTCCCCATCTCCCTATCTTCCCATCTTCCGACACTTGCGATCGCTAACTATTTTGTAAAACCCCAGTTATAATAGCACCTAAAATTGCTATCCCAAACAATAACCGATACCAGACAAATATCCAGACACCTTGTTTCTTGAGATAGCTGATCATCCATGCGATCGCTACGTAGGAAAATACTGCTGATGAAATCACCCCTACAATCAGTGACATTGCGCCAGCATCCCCGATGCCATCTTTGAGCAAACCGACTAACTCCACTAAACCAGCTAAAGTAATCGCGGGGATGCCCAACAAAAAGGAAAATCGTGCTGCGGTTGCTCGTTCCAAACCCATGAATAAACCAGCAGTGAGAGTTGAGCCAGACCGGGAGACACCAGGCATTAAAGCCAACGCCTGAGCTAAGCCCATCCCGATCCCATCTTTAAGACCTAAATCCTCAAAGTTACGCTTACGCTTACCCACGACTTCAGAAACACCCATCAACAAACCCATCACAATCGAGACATAGGCGATTGACATGGTACTCCGTATCGGAGAATTATCATAATCAGGGATAAAGATTTTAATCAGCAGTCCAAAGAAGACAATGGGTAGGGTTCCCAACGCAATTCCCAGGGCCATCTGGAAGTCTTGGGATTGGTAATCGGATTTACGGATAGCGTTAAATGCGCCAGTAGTGACTTTACTCAAGTCTCCCCAGAAGTACCACACTACTGCCGCAATGGAGCCTAGTTGAATCACAGCCGTAAACGCAACTCCTGGATCACCCCAGCCTAAGGTCACAGGTACCACTTTTAGATGAGCGGTACTACTAATAGGCAGGAATTCCGTGAACCCTTGTACAAAACCCAGCACCACAGCCTGAAAAATAGTCATCTGAGGCGTAGTAATTGTGGCAGTGGTACTGGTTGAGGATAAGACATCTGGGGCAGGAGTTGTAGCGAGAACCTTCAAGGGGAAGGTAAGGCAGGCGCTAATAACAGCAATGATAGAAAAATTGATAAATTGACGTTTTGATAAGACCATTCTTTCCCCTATTGAGGTTGCTGTAGCTGAATCAGCCAGCCTTAATTCAATCGGTATTCTGGCATAAATTACCAACAATCGCCAATGGAATCTGGATACTTAGCAAATATTTCATAGTATCCCAATTCCATTCCATCTTGATCTTTAATCCTTAAAGCTTAATATTTCATCCTTCTCGGGAATCGGGAGTCGGGAGTCGGGAATCGGGAATCGGGAATCGGGAGTCGGGAATCGGGAATCGGGAATCGGGAATCGGGAATCGGGAGTCGGGAGTCGGGAATCGGGAATCGGGAATCGGGAATCGGGAAAAAGTCTAGCAATATAGCACTACCCATGAAGGTCAGGACATTGTCTTGATGCAATAGCGAGTGGGGGAAACCCCCTGTTCCGAAGCTGCATCGCTCCTAAACTCCGAAACTTATTCATAGCTTACTTCTGACTTCTGACTTCTGACTTCTGACGCTAAGCGTAGCGCTATAGCCATGGCCCTACCCGTAGCCCACCACCAATGGCTTGGCAAATCTTAATTTTTCATGAGTTTTTGAGTTCAGACTTGAGATTAGATATTTCTACCCTTGCCATACACCACTACATTCAACTACTCTTACCAATATGCCCCCAGGGGGGATATTGGTAATGATATATTAAGTTCAATAAAGATAATTAACGATAAATAACAAAATTTTGTTTAAAAATACTTGGTTTTCTCATCTAGGCCTAAGGAATTCCCATCAGTCAGGGCAACTACTTCTATCTATCCCCCCTAGGGGAGTTAGTAATCCTCAAGGATGGCTATTATTTGCTGCCGCCTCCTTCCTGGTTTCTGTGCCAGTGTTCTTCCAAGCTCCCCTAGTGCGGCTTTTGCCACTGTTGAGTTTAGCCATCACCCTAGCTTGGGTGTGGCTGGGTGTAAAACTGCTCCAACGTCCATCAACCCAAGTCTGGGGTGACTTGCTGTTGGGATTTAGCTGGAGTTGGCTGGCTGGTTCATTATATTGGGGTTGGTTGCGCACTGAACCTCTATGGCATTTACCGGTAGAGGCGATTGGTCTACCATTTGCTCTGTGGGGATTGTGGCGGGGTTGGGGAAAGGTAGGAAATCTGTTTTACTTAGGTTCGTTATTCGGTACAGCCATGACCGACATCTATTTCTACTTGACCCATCTAATTCCCTACTGGCGTCAGGTGATGGTAGTAGAGCCAGTACTGGCAAAACCAATCTTTCAAAATGCGATCGCACAAGTCCAAACTCCTTGGGGAATTAGCTGGGCAGTGGTTTTGGTTGCTACGCTAGGAATAGTTGGTCTTTGGTCATTGACAAAAGAACAGCCTCATTGGTGGACGTTTAGTGGAGCCGTGTTGAGTACAATCGTGGTAGATAGTCTTTTTTGGTTGGCAGCTAACCTAGCATGATGACTCCAGACACTGACCCTAAAGGGTACAGTGTGGGCTTCTTCGGAAGCCTTCGTCATTTATTTATTTATATTTAGTGATTTATATATTTATATTAGGTTAGGTTAGTTTTGAGCGTTGTCATTCCGAAATGACTTGATCATCCTTTGAATCCATCTACTAGGGTCAGCTTCTGAGTCTTGCTGGGTCATTGACAGCAGCAAACTCAAGCTCGATTAGCAGTAATTGGTTAGTAACTTATGGCTGCTATTGTTTCTCCAACTTCTGCGCTATCCTTCCCTGATCAGCGGTGCGACCCAAGGGCGATTTACTCGCCCATTGGAAAGCGCACCGTCGGGAAATCTTGGAAAATTGATGCAATGATCAACGTCTCAATTAACCCTGTTGTTGCTCCTATATCTGTGGTGACTTTGCGATCCACCCCTTACCTACTTATGCCTACCGGCTCTGACGATCAGTATATGCCATTAGTTGGTAGTAATTGCTGGACCGTCGGTCGTAGTTATGATAACAATTTTGTACTTTCAGATCGCTGGATTTCCAGAAACCATGCGATGTTGCAGTGTACCGAAAACGGTGATTTCTATCTTATTGATTTAGGCAGCCGTAACGGTACATTTGTCAATGGACGCAGAGTCAGTATTCCGGTGACCTTGCGCAATGGCGATCATCTTACCTTTGGTCAGACAGAATTGGAGTTTTATTGCCCACCCAAGGCTCATAAAACTGAACCATCCGAACCTATACATAAAGATACCCAAACCTCAATATTGCACGTGCGCCGCCTGATTTCTGTGATGGTGGTGGACATCCGGAACTTCACCGTACTCACCCACCAGTTGGATGAAACCACCCTGTCAGTGGCAATTGGCAGCTGGTTCCGGGAGTCTGGAGAAATTCTGAAAAGGTGTGGCAGTTGGGTAGATAAATACATCGGTGACGCAATTATGGCGATTTGGTTTCATGGCTCTAAAGGGGTCAGTGATCAAGAAGCCATGAGTATTTTGCAAGCAGTCAATGACCTGAACAAAATGACTAGCAATCTGTCTAAGGAATATCCTCTGCCCTTCCCACTGCGAATTGGTACTGGAATCAACACAGGAATGGCGATTGTTGGTAACACCACTGGTAGTGGCGATCGCCCAGAATACACTGCTGTTGGGGATACTGTAATTGCCGCTTTTCGCCTCGAATCTGCCACCAAGGAACTTGGTCTAGATATTGCCCTAGGGGAGGATACATACCGTTACGTTTCTAAAATCGGAAAGTCTGAGCTTAACTTCAAGCAACACACTGTAAATCTCAAAGGTTATGATAATTCCACTATTACCTACGCTGGAACCTATGGAGATTTAGAAAATTTCTTGCGAGTTAACTCTACTCTACCAATTATTGAATAAGCTTTATTAAAAAGTATCACTCATTATTAGGAATTAATAATTCAAAATTCAAAATTAAGAATTCAAGATTCAACCTCCAAGCTGCAACCAACTAACCTTAAACCTTAAACCTGCTAACCTTAAACATTGGAATTAACTAATCCCTAATGCCTAACTATTAAAATTTGAACTGAATACCTGCTTGGACTCTAGCATCAAAGCCCTGGTCACCGGTACCTAGTTTAGCATCTATAACTATACCATTATCTGAATGGTACTTCAAGATGCCGCCATAGTTAAAGCCTGACACTCGACTGTCAAGCCCCACATTTGTAGTGGTAAAATTTCTGACAAAAGCGCCTAGAGAAAAATTCTCGATCACTCGTTGTGAAAGCTCTACATCATAAAATACTTTCCTAGCTATCTCTAGATTAAGCTGGGATTTTAAACCACCGACAGTTCCTAAGTCTCCAGTCACATATCCAACAACTTCCCCTTGACTATTTTCTGGCATAAAAGCATTCAGACCTTCTGGAGTATAGAGAATAGCAGGAGTAACTGAATACCCTACGCTTTTTCCCTGACGTGAAAAAGAATAGGCGGCTGTGATTTGGAAAGGATTCAAGCGATTCGCAGAACTATTCCAATTAATACTAAAAAACGGCACGTGAGTGATTATGGCTATTGGTTTATTGGATGAGTCAACCGCTACATGTCGATTCAGCCAATTTACCTCAGCGTAGCTATAGACTCCCACAGTCGGTTCTTTGGTAAATCCATTATCGTCCGAAACATCTGACGGATTGTTTTCTCCAACCCCTGGTGCTGAATTAGGAGCCAGATTAAACCAACCTCCTAAGGTGACACTATAGTTGAAATTTTCCGATGTACCAGCTACTAATACTTCTATAGTAGGTAGAGATACATAACCAGCAAAGGTTCTGTCTCGAATACTTCGTTGAGAAGTCTGGGTGAGTGTAATCCGATCAAATGCTATATCAAATGCTCGACCACTGTTGATTGGTACGACAGTATTATCAAAAGACCTAAATTGTTGCACAAATTGTCTGCCATCAGGACTAGTCAAAATAACGTCTACCGCTGAGGATTCATTACTGGGAGTAATCGCGGTATTATTCAAAGGAACTACCCCAGCAATGAAACCCAATGGACCAAAATCTTGGTTAGATAGTCTTAGTTCAGAAAAAGACGTATCTCCTTGATCCCAATCACTTATATCTCTTTTAATAAAATCAATGGCTCGCTGGTGATTCCCTGTTCTGAGTTGGACTATCCTAGAGTGGTTAGGGCTAATTTTACTAGGAAACGTCACCGTACCCGATACCTGATTGAGACGACTAGAGCGATTAGTATTGGCTAAGGTTTGATTAAGTCTTTGATTGATTTGACGTCGCTGTTGGGGAGTAGCTTTAGTCTGTAACCGAGCAAATCCTTCATTATTGTCAAATTTTTGTCGAGCGTCTTGAATACTGTTGTTTATATTGTTAAAATCAATAAATTCAAAAACTATCCCGAGTGCCATTCCCAGAGTTGCATTTCCAATTTGGCTCGAATCCAGGTCGCCATCAAAGGATAGGGTTAGGGAAATACCTGGGTTGGAAAAAATACTTGAGTAACTGGCACTGATGTCTACTGGGTCATACTGAATCAGGCTTCGGTTGTGAGATTTACTGATATAAAATCTGTACCAATGCTTACTTTCTTGACTATCAATATTTAAGTCAACTTCAGTAGCTCTTTGACCAAGGGGAATCCAATGTAAAGAATTTAGATAATGAAAATCTCTTTCCTCTTCAGTTAGGAAAGGATTAACAGATAAATTCAATAAATCATTGGTCATACCTCCCTCTGGTTGTGCAATCTTAACCCCAGGGATAGATGTAGTAGGAGCCGTGAAATTCATACCTTCTCCTGTCAAAGGGTCTCCCCAGGTAATTCCCGCTGCTTGTAGAGCCTCTTGAGGAATTATTTCCCCTTCTTCCAATTTGACATTACCATTATCTAACAAAGGTTGTAAATTTGTGGTTGGATAACCTTGCAAAATCCGGGGAGCATTATCTGCATCTAAAAATTGGAATAAAGAGCCTCCACCGCTACTATTCAAGGTTGAACCACTACCAAGATTGATTACCCTATTTTCTAAAACAGTGACATTAGGATCGTCAGTATCAATTCCACTATTAATGATTACTTCACCAGCCCGTATTCCTTCTGGAGTTCTCAATTCTCCAGATATTACCCTTACTGTCAAGTCATTAACCTCAACGTCTCCAACTAACTCTTCAAAATTATTGGGCAAAGCTGAGATAAATTGTAGCCCCCACAAGGATTGCTCTACAGTCGCTGTTTGGGTGAGTTGAGTATCCCTTGACTTTCCTTGGTAGAGAAGACCACCTTGGAATCCTTGAGTCTCTATCACAACAGTATTACCATCAAGAACCCAGTAGAATTGACTATCTTTAGGAAAATTAGCAAAGGTAAATCTATTTAGAATGGGGTTATCGTCAGCGAATCTTAACTCTGTCTCTAGGTAATTTTCGTTTTTGTTTGGTCTAAATAATGTGGGCTCAAAGGTTAACTTATCGGTGGGATTAATAATCCAAGGATACTTGGTGGCACTTTGAGTTATAACATCACTGATGGGAGTTTTTTTGGGAATTTCTTGATTTTGGGTTTTTGCTGCTAAGGTGGTTGACTCTGCTTCAGGTGACCTAGATTCAGCAACCTCTGTTTCCAATACATTTAGATGATTTTCTGGCTGAGCCTCTGGCTGCTTAGAAATGATAAAGTCTTTAACCTGATCAGGATTAGACCTAAAAAAATCCGCCTCTTTGATTTCAAATTGTACGCTTTCAGAAATTTTGTAATGATTAAAATCTGTAGGAAACGTTGGTGTTTTATCAGAAAAAA
>NZ_JAAHHM010000207.1:0-8517 GCF_010692445.1 Moorena sp. SIO3E8
GATAGAATAAGGGTAACATTTGCAACAGATAGGTCTTATTGACAATAAAAGACCTATCTTTTTCTATCACAGATCGTTACACTCCTGACGTATCAATTGTTTCAAGCCATATCGTCGCCCCCCCAGCCTTTTAGTCTAAACCCATGGTAAATTGCCCAACGCCATTAATTCTACTGATAAAATAAAACTTAAAAACCTAAAACTTTGAGGAGATAATCGTTATCCCATCCGGCTTTTTTTCGTTTAGTTTTAATTCCCGTTTTTTCGGTACTTTCTTGTTTTAATAAATTCAGAGCTATTTGTCTAATAATGGCTAAATTTTCGGGTGCATTATCTTTCCTGATTCGTGAATCATCTTCTAAAAATTGAACATCAAGTACCCAATGCAGTTGATTCTCTATACACCAATGTTGGCGAATAGCTTTTGCTAAAAGTTCAGCATTATTGGGTAGACTACTAATATAATATCTTCGTTCAAAACTTGTTTTTCCATCTTTTTATTTTCGCCAATAATCTACCCAACCTATTGAGTTGAGTTTTTCCCATTCCCCGTTTGGATCAATTGCTTCTTTAACATTACTAAGCATTTGGTAATATCTGTGTTCTTCACGATTATGTCCAGTTTCTGACTGCAAATACTGACTGATCGTGATGTTTTTTAATCTAGATTTAGGTAATGTATTGACGATTTTTTCGACTCGTTCATAAAGATAAGCTTGATTCTTTTTTAAGGTAATTAAATAGTCGGCCTCTTTGGCTACAATTTGCTTGACAATTTCTTTTTGACAGCCCATAGCATCAATAGTTATGATGCAACCCGATAGTTCTAAAACTTTTATAAGTTTGGGAATAGCTGTTATTTCATTGGATTTTTCATCTACTTTTACTTGCCCTAAAACCAGGCGATTCGCTGTTGCCCATGCACTAACCATATGAATAGCTGCTTTGTCAGAACTTTTGTCATAGGAATGACGTAAAGTTTTCCCGTCAATCGCTACTATTTCTCCAAAAGTGACCTGACTAATTGATTGAACCCACTTCAAAAAACACTGCTGTAATTGTTCGGTTTCAAGTTTCGCAAAAACTCTGGCAATTGTGTCGTGAGATGGAATTCCATTAGGTAATTCTAAAAACTTTTTTAACCATTTATATTTGGTTTTACCGTAGAGTTCTATGTCAACCCAGGTGTCGGCACCACTAATCACCGCACAGATAGTAATTGTAATAATATCAATTAATTTATGTAGTTTGCTTCGGTCAACTCTGGGATCTTTTAAATCACTAAAATGCTCATAAATCGTAGTTTTTGGTCTGAGTTTCATTGCTGAGTATTTCTAAAAATTATGCTTTGATTTTCCTTCATAAAGACCTAATTTAAATCTTAATTTTAGGGTCTAACTATTAACTAGTATTAAGGAAATTTAATTATTGTAAATAATAAGCTCGTTACCATTCTAGGCCACGGGGAATGCCAATAGAGCAGATCTGCATATAAAGAGTGATTTGTCAAAAAAATTTAGATGCGTTTGCCCTGTTTCGGCATCTTACAATCATATAGGGATCCTAAATGAATTGTGAAAATTTTTGTTCCCTGTTCCCTGTTCCCTGTTCCCTGTTCCCTACTCCCTACTCCCTATTCCCTATTCCCTATTCCCTATTCCCTTTTCCCATCACTTCTGTATACTTTAGTAGCAAACAAATTTTCTAATTGTTTCATGAACATAGGGATTTTATACACAGGGGGCACCATTGGTTCTGTGCAGGGACCCGATGGGCTGTATCCACTAGATACTGTTGGTTTCCAAAAGGCGTTTGATGAGAATATTCTGCCGATAATTCAAAGTCAATATCCCGATTGTACCATTGGCTATATTGATATCGGGTTTGGTCCCAATAACAGCACTCTCGACAGTACCAACTTGCAGCCCCAAGACTGGTGTACTATTGCGATCGCAATCCTGGAAGCCTACGATAGCTATGAGTCTTTTATTGTGCTCCATGGCACGGACACCATGGCCTGGACTGCTTCCATACTGTCGTTTTTGATGACCGGGCTGGATAAGGATGGCCACTATAACGCTTTGTTGAGCAAGCCGTTGGTTGTGACTGGCTCCCAACTGCCACTATTTGTAGAGAAAGCGGACTCCTCCTATACTGTACGCTTCAACACCGATGCACTCCAAAACGTCTGTGGTGCCGTAACCTCGTGTTGTGAAGGTGTACCGGAAGTGTGTCTGTACTTTGATTCCACCTTAATGAGGGGCAATCGCACGGTCAAGACCAACGCCAGTGAGAATCGTAGGGTGGGCAGTGGCTAAAGGGATTGGTAAGTTTGGTAAATAGACCTCTTGCAAAAGTCCAATAAAAAAGATATAAATATATCAGTATGATCAAAAAAAATGACCTATCAAAAAGTTAAACATCTAACTAACCAGGAGTTCAAACGCCTTTGTGGGGTTAAGAAAGAGACTTTTGCTCAGATGGTGAAATTAGTCGAAAAAAATGAACAACAGAAGACAAAAACCGGGAGACCCTCTAAATTAAGTCTAGAAAATCAAGTATTGATGACACTAGAATACTTACGAGAGTACAGAACTTACTTTCATATCGGTCAGCATTGGGGACTCAATGAATCAACAGTATACCGAATAATTCGCCTCTATCGAAAATAGTTTAATTAAGTCCTTCGAATTTAGGATTCCGGGAAAAAAACAATTATTGAAGTCAGGTAACCAAATCGATATAGCGGTTATTGATGTAACGTAAACTCCCATAGAACGCCCTAAAAAAAACCGAAAAATTACTACAGTGGTAAGAAAAAAAAGCACACCTTAAAATCTCAAGTAATCGTGGATAAAAACAGTAAAGAGATTATCTGTATTGCTTACGGTAAAGGAAAAGAGCACGATTTTAATAAGTTTTACGAATAGTAAAACTCATCTATCATTAACAACTAAATGTCTGGCCGATAAAGGATATCAAGGAATTGTAAAAATCCATCAACTGAGCCAGACTCCTCATAAAAAACCTCCCAAGAGTAAATTGTCACCTCTCCAAAAAGAAGAGAATCGGAAGTTAGCTTCACAAAGAATTATAATTGAACATGTCTACCGACATCTAAAAATAGTTAGGATTTTGTCAGAGCGATATCGTAACAGAAGAAAAAGATTCGGTTTACGCTTTAATTTGATTGCTGCAATCTATAATTACGAACTTTGTTGTAAATAAAATATTTAGCGACACTACTTTTGCAAGAGGTCTAATCTGTGTGCTCCACTGCCCACCAGACATAAACTACGGGATACTCCATCGGGAGACGCGACGCGATTCTCCTAGGGAGATGCTACGCGATTGGCCGTAGGCCACGCTACGCGAACGCGTTTTCCATGAAAGCTATCCCCTTGGTTAAGGTAAAATTCCTCGGCAGTAAGGGTTGAAAATGGCGATAAAATCAAAAATTAACTATTGAGTTAGTTTAAAACATTGCTCACAATCACGATAACAGTAGCACTCGCAATTAAGCCAAAAGCTAACTGAATCACCCATTGTGTGGCTTGTTGGTAATTGCTAAATCTTTCATCAAACTTTTTCACTTCATCTGAAAGCTCATCAAGTTTTCGGATTACATCAGTTAATGTCGGCTCTGGATCTTGATTGTGGTTCGGTTCTGGATCAGTAGTGAGTGTCATCGTTAAACTGTTATAATTATAACTATGATTATAACAAATTGGCGGTGCGATCGCACAGCATTTTACTTATATATAGCCAAGTATAATGTGCATTAATATGCGCTGTCATGTAGACAGAAAAAACTCAAAATAATTTGGGATTATTTTGAGTAATCCGTGTAGTAATTCTGATAATTTTTGTGCCCTACTCCCTACTCCCTACTCCCTACTCCCTATTCCCTATTCCATTTGTTCTATACTAATAGAGTCACTATCTTGAACCCATCATGATTGCTGATAAAATTACAAATTACATTTCCCAAGAAGACTATCTATCTCAAGAAGAAGAAAGTCCCATCAAACACGAGTATAGTGATGGAGAAATCTATGCCATGGCTGGAGCCAGTGATGCCCATGTTACTATTGCCGGTAACTTATTTGCACTGTTAAGAAATCATGTCAGAGGCACTGGTTGTCGGGTTTATATGGCAGATATGAAAGCGTATGTTGAAGCCGCCAATAGTTATTACTATCCCGATGTTATGGTAACTGGCGATGTCAGAGATCGAGAATTGAAAAATTATAAAAAATATCCTTGTTTAATTGTCGAAGTTTTATCTCCCAAAACCGAAGCCTTTGACCGGGGGAACAAATTTTATGACTATCAAAAATTAGACACATTGGTCGAATATGTCCTAATTAGCCAAGACCATCAACGTCTAGACTGCTTCCGCCGTAATGCCCAGGGAATTTGGACATTACAATTTTATGATCCAGGTAGTGAGATTCATCTAGAAAGTGTGGATTTTCGTACTAGTATTGAGGCTTTGTATGAAGATGTATAGCGGTTTTAAATTAGGTGAGGTACATTTTTTGAGGGAACAGGGAACAGGGAACAGGGAACAGGGAACAGATAATAGGTAAGAGGCAAGAGGCAAGAGGCAAGAGGCAAGAGGGTGAAAATTATTTGTACCTCATTAGAATATAAACCGCTATAACTTTTCCAAAATAATTAAATGCCCAAGAAAATAAGATAACTTAAATCAATGCTAAAACAAGCTAGTTTCTCTTATCGTTCAGTACAAAATTGATAATCGTAGGGTGGGCAGTGCCTAGTAATGCGATCGCTAGCTAATTTTTTCGTTGGTGGGCAGTGCCTAGTAATGCGATCGCTAGCTAATTTTTTCGTTGGTGGGCAGTGCCTAGTAATGCGATCACTAACTGTTATTATTGGTTTCAAGCACTGCCCACCCTACCTAACTATGACATTAAATAAAGACCAAATTATCAGGTAATATTTAACTGCTAATCTAACCCAAAAAATACAAATTTTTACACATAACTGAGTATAAAATTTGCAAAATCAAATATTTGTAAATAAATGTAAAAAAAATATTTTTTCCTTGCATTTTTCCGATTATTTATGTATAGTATAAAAGGTGACGACTGAAACTAATAACCGCGCTGGATATGCCTCTTAACCATCCCCAGCGCGGCTTTCCTCCCAACCAAGTAGGAGCTACTTCCATAATGGCACCAAAAAATCACAATTATCTCTGTGGAATGGGCATCTGGTGGAATGGGCATCTTGCCCGTGACCATGATGGGCATCTGGTGGAATGGGCATCTTGCCCGTGACCATGATGGGCATCTGGTGGAATGGGCATCTTGCCCGTGACCATGATGGGCATCTGGTGGAATGGGCATCTTGCCCGTGACCATTATTTCCGGGCGGGCTGTCCCAACCAGGCGCGAAGAGGCGGAAAATCAGGGCAACCCTTGTGGTGGTGCGTTACGGGGCTACTGGCTACGACGTTGAATATGATGACAAGGCGCGCCCCTAACACCTCATAAGGGTAGGTTTTTTACAAAGACCTCAGGTGTGGGGTGTGGGGTGACCGGGTGTGGGGTGTGGGGGATAAGAAAGCGATGCAGCGCCGCTTTTTCGTTGTTTTCCTTTTCCTCTCCCTCTGGGTCGCCCCATGTTTGACCTTAATGTAAAAAATCTACCCCTGTGAGGCCCCTAACACACCCTACTTTTTGACCCTGGGGTATCTAATCCTCAATAATGCGTTCGCGTAGCGTGGCCAAAAGGCCAATCGCGTAGGCCACGCTACGCGAACGCAAACTGCTGAAACTTAGCCAGATTTGATGTATTATTTCCCCTATTACAAATTTGCGTGCTTATGGGTGGAATAATACAAAACTCCCCTTTGAATTAAGAATGGTGAATGTAGAATTTAGAATTTGGAATTCACCATGCTGCATTCACCATGCTGCATTCTGACCGACAACCTTGGCCAAAAGGCCACCCTAGGCGAACAACCAAATAACTTTCAACCTTAAACCTTAAACCTTAAACCAATAACCTTTAACTTTTAACTTAAACCCAAGGGACTTAAACCAAAGAGCGAACAACTTTAAAAAAAAATGGATAAATTCATCTAATATTCATCGAAATTTAATCTGTTTTTGACTAAAATTCAGGAATAGTAAACTACTAGTTATAGTCTAGGTCTGGACTCTTACAATGTCTTGATTTTCGGTATGCTTATTTTTAATTAAGCAAAGAAAAAAACTTTAATTTTGTCAAAGGTATTGTAGGATGTAGTTTGGGTTTAAACCCTAAACTAGCAAGGCTTTTTTGTATCTGTTAGTGCCTGTTGAACTGTAGCAACACGACTACCTCACTATGACCCAATTGAATTATTGGTTGAAATCCTTAGGAATGCTAACTGTAGCTGTGCTCACTACGGTATCTCCTATTACCTCTAGAAAAGCTAACGCTAGAACAGTTGCGGACTTAAGGCAAGAGGGAAAATCTCTAGAAATTTCTGTGCTTCCTCCAGAGACAGCTCCGACCGATTCCATTAAAATCCCTGTTCCCCCTCCGGAAACGAACAAGAATGGCATTTGTCCGGAGTTTCTGCCACCAGTGATTGACTCGATTATCGATCATCCTTCCTTGGCGAGAGGGAAATGGGGGATTGTGGTTGAATCATTATCGGAAGAGAAGGTTTTCTACAGCCACAATGCTAATCAATACTTGATCCCTGCTTCTAACATCAAACTATTAACTACAGCGGCAGCATTAAACAAGGTTCATCCCAATACTCCTATTCGATCTAAGTCAATGAAAGAATGGGTGAAGATAACGAATCTAAAAAGCCACAATAGTTATGCTGATACGTTATTGCGCTATATTGGCGGGTCGGAAGCAGTGCAGGATGCTTTGGCAGAATTGGGAGTTGACCCTAATAGTTATCGACTGGTAGATGGGTCTGGCTTATCCCGGAAAAATTTAGCGACTCCGGAGGCATTTATAACCACTCTCAAAGGGATGAGTGATGCCAATAATAACCAAGTTTTCCTAGCCTCTTTACCGGTGGCGGGAGTGAGCGGTACTCTCAAAAATCGGTTGCGTCATCCCTCTACACAAACCAAAGTTCAAGCCAAAACCGGCACCCTCAGAGGAGTTAAAGCTCTGTCTGGATATCTCGAACATCCCGATTACGGCACTATCGTGTTTAGCATCATGGTTAATCAACCATCCCAGTCAGGAAAAGTCTTAGAAAAGGGAATTGATCAGATTGTTCTGCGCTTAACTCAGCTGATGCCTTGTAATTCATAGAGATTGTGTGGGGAGATGGGGAGATGGGGAGATGGGGAGATGGGGAGATGGGGAGATTTTTATCAAGGGTAATTATCCGACTCCCGACTCCCGACTCCCGACTGTCTAATCCTTCAAACTAGTCTTCCCCCGATTCCCGATTCCCGATTCCCGATTCCCGATTCCCTGTAACAATCCGATCAAAATACCAATTCAATACTGGAGCGAGCAAACTATGGAACCGGCCTAGTAATGTCATCTCGAATCCTGGCATGATCCCAAACTGCTTTTTCTCAATACCTCGTACAATCTGATCAGCTACGGCAGTTGCACTCCACATCTGGGCACTGCCAGTAATCATCTTAGTTTCCAGGGGCTTGGTTTTATTTTCGGCTTCCAGTTGTGGGGTATCGGTATCAGGAGGATAGACAATAGAAACATGAATGCCTTGGGGCTTTAACTCACCCCGCAAGGATTCCGCTAAACCCCGCAGGGCAAATTTACTGGGACTGTAAGGGGTATAGCCATAAATACCAATCAGTCCAGCACCGGAAGATAGCAGTACAATATGACCCTTGTGTTGCTTTACCATGGTGGGTAGTACTGCTTTAATAGCATAGAGGGAACCAAAATAGTTAACTGCCATGGTTTGTTCAAATACCTCTATGGGCAGCTCTTGGAAGTAACCGGGATGAGCAATACCAGCGCTAGTGATTAATAGGTCAGCAGGACCGATTTGGTTAATTGCTTGCTCAATAGCTGCTTCTACCTGTATCTGCTGGGAAACATCAGCAGAAATAGTGAGAATTTTTGGTTGCGGATGGGTTCCCATGGCTTCAATCTCGACTTTAGCCTGCTCTAGCTTAGCTGTATCCCTAGCAATCAAAGTCAGATTAGCTCCCTTCTGGGCTAATAATTTGGCAGTGGCTTTGCCAATCCCACTGGAGCCCCCTGTGATAATGGCGTGCTGTTGATTGAAGGTCATGGTTGAATCTATAGGGAACAGGGAATCGGGAACAGGGAACAGGGAGTCGGGAGTCGGGAATCGGGAATCGGGAATCGGGAATCGGGAATCGGGGGCGTTGGGTCAGTCTTGGAATGAATAGGAGTAGGTGCGATTCGTTGGGCATAAACCGGATAAAACCGGGGGACTGCCCGAAGGGGTAAAACCCTTTAACTGTATGATTCATGTAGGTTAAACTCCTACAGCCTTGATGTCAGGTTACTCCATATTCCTAG
>NZ_JAAHHM010000208.1:0-8132 GCF_010692445.1 Moorena sp. SIO3E8
CCTGGCTCATACTGCTGCGGTTGCGCCTGTCGAGTCCTTCGGTTTTTTCTCTCAAAACACTGCTACAGGACAGCTTGGGTTAAAAAACTCTTCCCCATTCTATCGTCTTTCTATAAGAGCCGCACCCATATTATTTCTTATTATCAGCAACTTACTCAAGCTGCAAACAGAGTGACAAAACGACCAGTTCCAGAATTATCAGTGGTCAATTGGTGGGAGCGATCGCAAAACTATCAGCAGCAGGGTAACTACACGGAAGCCTGTCGTTGCTTGTATATGGGGATGTTGCAGCAATTACACGATACTGGCATTGCCCCTCGCTATCCCAGTCGCACGGATGGAGAATATCTACAACTCATCCAGCAATTACCGCAACCTAAACCATACCAAATCTTACTGATCACCCACCAGCAGTTATGTTTTAGTAACGCCGAAGTCTCTAGTCAGGTTTTTGAACGGTGCAAGGAGGCTTATCAGCAGATAAAGGTTTAAGTATGTTCGCGTAGCGTGGCCTTTTGGCCAAGGATGTTCGCGTAGCGTGGCCTTTTGGCCAAGGATGAAGGATGAAATTTCCTAGGCGTCGGTTAGGGGTAATTAGTGCGATCGCAATCGCGGTACTAATGATCATTACCCTGCTAGCTGCTCCAGCTAATAATAAAATCAATAGCGGCTCGACTTACAGCCGCGCTCCCTATGGCTATGGCGCTTGGTACGCTTACATGGCAAAACGGGGAACTCCTATACAGCGTTGGCAAAAACCCTTTGAGGATTTAGCGAATCAGACGGATGCTCAAGGCTCGGTTACCTTATTGCGTGTCACTAGTTGGTTGACAGTAGATGCTATTTATGGTAAAGAGCGAGAATGGATTAAACAGGGCAATACGATGGTGATTTTGGGAGTCAAGCAGCCGGTGACAGACGCTGCTTTTAGTACTATCCAAGAGGCTTCAACGGGAAAGGTTAAGGTTAACACCAGGCGGCGATACCAGGGTAATCAGGGGAAGAAAATTTTAAGCGATCGCTTTGGTGCTGTGGTTTGGGAAAAGCCTATTGGTGATGGTAGAGTTATCTTTGCCACTACATCCGATCTTGCTGCCAATGCCTATCAGGACTTTCCGGCTAACTATGAATTATTAGCCCAACTGGTTACTCCCTTGAAACCAGAGGAGAATTTAACTAACCAAAATCCCGTTTGGGTGGATGAATACCTCCATGGTTACAAAGATGTGGATGTGATCAAGCGAGAGGTCGGTGAGACTCTATTCAGTTATTTAGCGAAAACCCCTCTGTTGCCAGCCTTTATCCAAGGATTAATAATTCTTCTGGTTGCCATCTGGGCTCTGAATCGCCGCTTTGGACAACCATTGACTTTATCTGAACCAGTCGTGGATAACAGTGAAGCCTACATCCGAGCATTAGCAGGTGTTTTGCAAAAAGCAGGCAGCAGTGAGTTTGTGTTGGAAGTTGTGGGAAAAGACGAACAACTGCAACTGCAAAAAGCACTAGGATTAGGACAGACTCTGCTGGAGGAGCAAGCTCTAATTGATGCTTGGGTTGAGCAAACTGGACGTCCAGCTACAGAACTTAAACAATTGCTGGAAATGCAATCTACTAAACGTCGTATTAGCGAGTCAGACTTACTAAAATGGCTGGGAAAATGGCAGGAAATTGGTATTGATTGATGGGATGATCACAACTGCCCGATTGTGTAAACTACCGGATATCAAGGTAACTAATCCCAACCCCAATCAACCAGAGTTTGCCCATGCTATCCTGATACCACGAAGACGGTCCCACAGGATAGCTAATCAAAGCAAATGACCAATGATCTCCCTGTCTTGAACCGCCTCAAGCAAACCCTTGGCAAAATAATTGTCGGTCAATCGACCCTAGTCGAACAGTTACTCGTAGCGTTGCTTAGTGGTGGACACGTGATTATTGAGGGGGTACCAGGAACCGGTAAAACCTTGCTTGTCAAAGTTCTAGCAAGGCTAATCCAAGCTGAATTTCGGCGGATTCAGTTAACCCCAGATATTCTACCATCGGATATTTTAGGAACTAATATCTTTGACCTGAATACCCGCAACTTTACCCTCAAAAAAGGACCAGTCTTTACTGAGATTTTGCTAGCTGATGAAATTAACCGCACCCCACCCAAAACCCAAGCAGCGCTGCTAGAGGCAATGGAAGAGCAGCAAGTCACTTTGGACGGGGAAACCTTGCCTCTATCTGAATTATTTTGGGTGATTGCTACCCAAAACTCTCTAGAATTTGAAGGCACCTATCCCCTACCAGAAGCTCAGTTAGACCGATTTTTATTCAAGCTGGTAGTGGATTACCCAGACGCGGCGGCAGAAAAGCAAATGTTGCTCAATACTGAGAAAGGATTTCGTGGACGCCGTTTGGATTTAGAACGTCTGAAACCTCTAGCAACTGTAGAACAAATTTTTAGTGCTCGTCAAGAGGTTAAAGCTGTCCAAGTAGACGAGAAGGTGCTGGATTATTTGCTAGCCTTAGTTCAACAAACTAGGCAAAATCCTGATTTAGCCTTGGGAGCCTCCCCAAGAGCTGCTGTAGCTTGGTTACAAACCACTAAAGCCCAAGCTGTGTTATCAGGACGGGATTATGTGACACCGGATGATGTAAAAGCGATCGCACTCCCTCTACTACGTCACCGTCTGATTCTGAAACCAGAGGTGCAGTTAGATGGATTACAGATCGATAGCGTAATAGCTTCATTACTCAAGCAAGTTCCAGTGCCTCGGTGAGTCGGTCAGCACTGAGCACTCAAAAAAAACTATGATTCCCTCACAAAGAACCTATTTACTGTTAATACTAGGTATTGCGATCGCATTATTACTCGCTACTGTTTTTAATCAACAAATCAGTCTAATTACTACTTTTGTCTTTGATGGCATTGTCCTTGGTTTAGCCTTATGGGATGGAAAACGGGTCAAACCTAACCGAGTGAAGGTAACCCGCACCCCTTTACAACGGTTATCCATTGGGCGAGATAATCTGATTGTGCTCTCAGTGGAATCTAGAAATCAGGTTGCTCGAATTCTGATTAAGGACTACTATCCATTAGAGTTTGCTGTTTCCACCCCAACCATAACTGCTACCCTTGACCGGAATAGTAACAAGGAACTAACCTATACGGTTCACCCAGCCAAACGAGGTCAGTTTCACTGGGGAGATATTCACGTGCGCCAGTTGAGTCCTTGGGGCTTGGTGTGGGATGATTGGAAAATCCCAGGGAGTCAGAACGTAGCAGTTTATCCAGACTTAGTCAGTTTGCGATCGCTTTCTATTCGCCTGACCCTGGAAAATACTGGTACCATGCGCCGTTCTCGAAGCTTGGGTAATGGGACAGAATTTGCTGAACTGCGGGAGTATGGCATTGGTGATGACACTCGCCTGATTGATTGGAAAGCTACAGCTCGCCGCTCTCGCCCTTTAGTAAGGGTGCTGGAACCGGAAAAAGAGCAAACTTTAATTATATTACTGGACCGGGGACGGTTGATGACCGCACAGGTACTTCAACTGAAGCGCTTTGATTGGGGATTGAATAGTACTCTAGCCCTAGCATTAGCTGGGTTACATCGGGGCGATCGCGTGGGGGTGGGTGTCTTTGATCGAGACATAACGACCTGGATTCCACCAGAACGGGGTCAACATCAACTATCGAAACTCATAGAACGCCTCACTCCGATTCAGCCAGTGTTATTAGAACCAGACTATTTTGGTGCTGTTACAAAAGTCGTGAATCAGCAAACTCGTCGTGCTTTAGTCGTACTGATTACAGACATCGTGGATGTTACTGCTTCCGCTGAATTGCTAGCAGCCCTAGAACGCCTCACCCCTCGCTACTTACCTTTTTGTGTCACCCTTCGAGACCCCCTTGTTGACCAATTGGCGCACACTGCCCCTAATACCCCTCAGTTAGGGAAAATTCCCAGTCAAGACCAGTTTTGGAACAGGGGATACCAGGAGCAGGGGAGAAAGAGAATTAGTGTTGATCTCAACCCTGACCCGGGGCAAGCCGCTTATACCCGTGCTGTCGCTCTGGATTTAATTGCCCAGCGCCAAGTAGCCTTTGCCCGGTTGAAGCAAAAAGGAGTTCTGGTTTTGGATGCACCAGCGAATCAGATTAGTCAGCAACTGGTTGAGAGCTACTTACGAGTCAAAGCTCGGAATCTACTCTGAAGTATCCTCGACTTTCCGGCTACTACAATATATAACCAAAAGGCTAAACAGTCCGATTCCAACCAAATACTTGAGGAATGATGGCACTAAGGGACTGGGAGATAAAAACCCTTCAATAATACCAGCAATAATCAACATCGGCACAATCCCAAACATCAACTGAGCCGCTTGGGAGCCATAAAATTTTAATGCATCTACCCGGCGATATTGGCCTGGAAACAGAATTGCTCTAGCGATGAGTAAACCGGCTCCACCAGCAAAGAAGATAGCGGGTAATTCCAGGGAACCATGGGGAAACACAAATGCCCAGAAGGGATAAGCTAAGTTATTTTGACCCACTAAGGTGCCAATGGCACCAATCAGTATTCCGTTGAATGCCATGACATATAGGGTAAAGGCACCGCAGGTAATCCCACCAGCCACTGCCCGAAAGCATACCGATAGATTGTTAATCATAATGCCACTGGAGGCTAAGGGTTTCATCCCCAAAATCGAACCCATCCACAATTCCTGGCGATCGCGTACCTGTTCAATTAACTGTTCCGGAACCACCAGGGACATAAACACTGGATCTTGCCAAGCCAACCACCAGGAAATAAAGGCTCCGAGGAGAAACACTGCTGTTGCGATCGCAATATAACTCCACGTCTGTTGCACTACAGCAGGGAAACCCCAGCGACAAAACTCCCCTAAGCCTTGCCAGTCTTGACGGCGAGAACCTTGATAAATCTGGTTATAGCCCCGAGAGGTCAGTCGTTGTAAATCCTTGACCAGGGTATTGCCTACTTGGTTAGTTCTAGCACGGGCTAAATCCGCTGAGACGGAGCGATACAAACTAGCGAGTTCCTTGATTTGGGATGCTGGTAAAGACTTGATTCCTCGTTTCTCCACTTGTTGCAGGAGAGTATCCAACTGTTTCCAATTTGCTTCCCGCCGCCCAATCCAACGTTTAATATTCATAAAGTTTTCGGGGTAATTTTCGTAAACCTCGCTTAAGATAGCGTTAAAACTTGTCTTGCCATCAATAGCCCCATCGACCCATGTCTTATGAGCCTAGTCCCAACCAATCTTTAGGACCACTCAGTATTGGTAATGTTGTTAATGTCGGTCTGCGCATCTACCGCGATCATTTTAAGTTATATTATCGTCTAGCTTTTATGGGTTATCTATGGCTATTAGTTCCCATATATGGCTGGGCTAAGTTTTGTGCCATGTTTGGGCTAATTTCACGTCTAGCGTTTAAGGAAATCATTGAACGTCCAGAAACAGTGAATGAGGCTCGCCGCCATGTAAATCCTCGGATGTGGAGTTTTTTCAGAGCAGGCATCCTAGTATCCTTAATAACTTTTCTAGTATCCTTGATAACTCTTGGAGCAGCAATCCTAGTAGTATTTATCATTTCTTTTGTTATTGGTATCTTGATCGGAGTCCTTGGTTTAATTTTCGGCAATAGCATTACTCTTTTAGATAATCTCAATACTCTCCCTGAGAATAGTATTGCTATGACTATCATAGGACTTCTGGTTGTGATTATTTTGATGATTGTTTTTTTCTTTGGATTGAGCTGGTTTATATCTCGCTTGTTAATTTATGAAATACCGCTTGCTATAGAAGAAAATTCTATCGGTGCCAGGGCAGCAATTGGTCGCAGCTGGAAATTAACTCAGGGATTTATATTACGTATTCAAGGGATAGTAGTTGTTGGCTTTTTAATATCACTACCTATTTCGATTGCTGTACAGATAGCTACATTCAGCATACAAACTATTTTATCTCTTTTGTTTCCTCAAGAATCAGCAATTTTTGCCTGGCTGTATTTAGTGCTAGTTTTTGGGTTGAGCTTTGCTAGTGGTGCGTTGTTAGTTCCCTTCTGGCAAGCCATTAAATCAGTGATATACTACGATCTATGTAGTCGTAAAGAAGGCATAGATTTGCAGCTATGGGGAAGCTAAAATCAACACCGACTAATTTTTTTAATCGAGTCACTATACAAACCCCAGAAAGTGTTGAATTAGAATTAACGTTAGCAGGGATTGGCAGTCGAGCTTATGCCTTGTTAATTGATTATATTGTCTTAGGATTAATTTTAGTAGTATTTTTAATTGCTTGGGGCTTTTTATCTTCCCAACTGCTGGACCTATTAGACTATTTTTTTGGTATTAATGAGTTAAGGCTTTGGCTAGTAGCCATTTATCTATTTATTACCTTTTCAATTTACATCGGTTATTTTGTTTTGTTTGAAACCCTATGGCAGGGACAAACACCAGGTAAGCGCTATGGCAAAATTCGTGTTATTCGTGATGATGCTAGACCAGTGAGACTACAGCAAGCTACCCTACGCGCTTTGCTCAGACCTGTTGATGATTTATGGTTCCTGGGAGTATTTTTAATTATCTTTAGCAAACGAGAAAAACGGTTGGGAGATTGGTTAGCAGGAACCCTGGTAGTCCAAGAAGAGCAGCCTATTGCTTCTGCTAGCTTCGAGATCTCCGATCAGGCTCAAGCCTTAGCCAATCAGCTCCAAACCCAGGCAGATTTCTCCCCCTTGCAGCCAGAAGACTTTGCTATGATTCGAGAGTATTTGCAGCGGCGCGAGGCAATGACATTTCAGGCAAAAGCGAAGTTAAGCCGACAACTGGCTGATCAGGTCAAAGACATGATTGCCTTGGAAAAGGTACCCTCAGGTGTCACGGCTAACTTGTTTCTGGAGGCTGTGTACCTTGCCTATCAGCAGCTATCATCCCAGGATTAGTGACCCACGCACCCTTGCTCCAGCTTGAGCCATGGGTTGGTTATCTAGGAGTAAAACACCCTATGCACTCAACAGTGAAAACGGATGATTCCCTAAAATCCGGTTTTTTACCAGATTTTAGGCTTGTAAGGCTAAATTAATGTCGCTACTATTGTACTTGAATACTTATACTAGCTTCTCATCCGGCTTTTGCCGTTAGTTGCTCATGGACATTCAGCTGATTAATATTGGTTTTGGTAACATTGTTTCAGCAAACCGAGTTGTAGCAATTGTTTCTCCAGAGTCTGCTCCTATCAAGCGGATCATTACTGAGGCAAAAGAGCGTGGATATCTGATTGATGCAACCTACGGGCGTCGCACCAGAGCGGTAATTGTGACCGATTCCAGCCATGTCATCCTCTCGGCAATTCAGCCAGAAACTGTTGCTCATCGCTTCGTTATCAATAAAGATAGTCACAATGGTAACCATTAAGCTTGAAACTTAACTAGACTCAACATGGAAGCAGGGAGACTCATTGTATTGACTGGTCCTTCTGGTGTTGGTAAAGGAACCTTGCTGCGCCAGCTCCTGAAGCGACACCCGGAACTTGATCTTTCGGTGTCAGCAACCACCAGGCAACCTCGTCCTGGGGAGGTGCATGGGAAACACTATTACTTTGTCAGTCGTGACCAGTTTGAAGAAATGATGATAGGGGGTGAGCTTTTAGAGTGGGCTGAGTACGCTGGTAATTACTATGGTACACCTAGTTTGCCAGTCAAGCAGCTTCTTGAGAAGGGTAAGTCTGTTATTTTAGAAATAGAATTGGTTGGGGCAAGGAAAATCAATAAAACCTTTCCCTCTGCTCTGCGTATTTTTGTACTACCCCCCAGTCTAGATGAATTAGAGCAGCGGATTCGCTTGAGGGGTAAGGATAGTGAAGAAGTAATCGCCCAACGCCTTTCTATTGCCAAAGCCGAAATTGAAGCTGCTGATGAATTTGATGTGACTATTGTTAATCAAGACTTCAAAGAAGCTCTACAAAGCTTGGAAGCAGTTATTTTTCCATCTTAACTGTCCGGCAAAAGAAGTCCCACATCTCTATGCGCAGGATGAGTGCTTAAAGTTACCGTAAGATAGTGGAGCTTTTATGGTTAGTCGGTTATGCGCAAAAGGGTTAAATCTTTTGTAATAAAG
>NZ_JAAHHM010000209.1:0-7997 GCF_010692445.1 Moorena sp. SIO3E8
GTATGATTGATACCCACCAATATTGGGCATCATCCAATATTGGGCATCATAGGAAATAACTAGTTATTAAACCTCCTATGGTTAACGGGGATTCAATTGACCAGTCAACAGCTCTAAAATTGCTGGGTCATTCAGGGTAAAAGCATCTATGTTTGTTTTGGTTGATTCCTATATATATATAGGAATGTTTGTAAATTAAATAAACACTCCTCAACACTATAGTTTTTGGATCCCAAAAGGGTATAGCCAGACTCCTATGATTTGTTTCGGTGTGTCACGTTTGATCGAGCACTTAAAAGGTGCTTCTTGATAAATTGCGGTGACCTTTTAAATGAATCTTGACCGTATCCTAGAAATTGTTGACCGTCAACTAAAAGATAGCCAACATCGACCCCTTACTTCCATAGAAGTAATTATGCTGGGTGGGGTTTGGCAGTATAGAACTTATAACCAAATTGCCCTCGAAGCAGGTTATAGTCCAGGGTACCTTACCAGTGTCGTTGCTCCAGAGTTGTATCAGCGACTCTCGGAGGTGATTGGCCAGCGGGTAAGCAAGAAAAACTGTCGGGTGCTGCTGGAGTCTTATGCCACTGCCCAAACAGCCGCAGAGACAAACCCTTTTCAGGCAGATCTGGTGTTGCCAGAGCTGACGGGAAATGCTGCCAATGAAACCCCTGAGATACTACCTTGCTATCCCAGTGGCTCAATCCCTATCAACTCTCCCTTTTACCTAGAACGCTCTTCCCTTGAGGAGCAAGTTTATCAAGAAATCAAGAAACCGGGAGCGTTAATCAGGATTAAAGCTCCCAGAGAAATGGGCAAAACCTCACTGCTGCTCAGGATTCTTGACCATGGCAACCGCCTGGGCTACCATACTGTCAGCTTGAACCTAGAGCAAGTCGAGCAGGGAATTTTAAGCAATTTGAATCAATTTTTGCGCTGGCTGTGTGCCAACATCGCTCACCAGCTTCAGCGTAAACCGATGCTAGATGAGTATTGGGATGAAGACTTGGGCAGTAAAATTAGCTCTACCCTCTACTTCCAAGACTATCTACTAGATTTAATTGATACTCCCCTAATCTTGGCATTGGATGAGGTGAGCCAGATTTTCGAGCATCCCCAAGTCGCGAAGGATTTTTTACCTCTGTTGCGTTCTTGGTACGAAGAAGGCAAAAGACTGCCCATCTGGCAAAAGCTTCGCCTGGTAGTGGTTCACTCCACGGAAATTTACGTTCCTCTGGAGCTTAACCAGTCTCCTTTCAATGTGGGGCTGCCGGTTCAGTTAGACAACTTCAGCCAGGACGAGGTGCAGCAGTTAGCTCAACGCTACGGACTCGACTGGATAGGTCTCGAAGAAGCTAGACAATTAATGGTAATGCTGGGGGGGCATCCGGCACTGGTAAACTTAACGCTCTATCATCTTAGTCGCAAGGAGATAACTCTGTCCCAACTGCTAGAAAGTGCTCCCACTGCCACCGGAATTTATGCTCATCACTTGCAGCGTCATTGGGCAACATTGGCAAAACAGCCGGAATTAGCACAAGCTCTTGATACGGTTCTCAAGGCCACTGAACCTGTGCCCTTAGACCCCATCCTAACTCACAAGTTAAGCAGTATGGGGTTGATTAAACTTTCAGGTGCTCAAGCGATCGCCAGTTGTGAATTGTATCGGCAGTATTTTATGAAAAAGGGAGAGCAACAGTTTATGTATACAGCATCTTTCTTGTAGCCTAATCATTGATTTAGGGAGCAGGGAGCAGGGAGCAGGGAGCAGGGAAGAAAATTGGATGTATCTCAGTTATTCGAGAAACCCTAGATCAGTTTTTAATGCTCCTGTCACGAGTCAATGTTTTGTTTATTAGTTTTTTGATGAGATTTTATATGAGTTATGATATGATTTTTATGAATTTAATAGATCAAGATTTAAACTAAAATACAACATATAGCAAAGGGAACAGGGAATAGGGAACAGCGATGCAGCGCGGTCTTGGGAAGGCAGCGCGGTCTTGGGGGTTCCCCCGGAGACGAAACCTGATTACGTTGAGCCTTTATGGTTGGTAGGCTATGCAGAAAAGGGTTCAAACTTATTGATTAGCGATGCAGCGCGGTCTTGGGGGTTTCCCCCATGAGCGACTGCATCAAGACAAGGCTCAACTGTCTTACGGTAACTTCGGCGTAGCCGACGCTTGGCCGTAGGCCACGCCAAAGGCGAACGCGAACAAACCATGAGCGACTGCCGTGGTTTCCCCCATGAGCGACTGCATCAAGACGGGAACAGGGTAAAAATCCTGTGTACCTTATAGCTATGAAATATGCTTTATAGCGTTTATCGCAGTTATGAGGTACGCTTATAAACCTCAAAGTCTGCCTTATTAAGGGGGATTTAGGGGGATCAATTTGTACCTTGTAGGATATAGAATTGTTATAGTTTTTTAAAAAATAAAATTAGGGTTAAGTTTAATAAAATAACTATAGAGTTTCTAGGAATAATGAGGTACACAGGATTTTTTCACTCTTTGCTCTTGCCTCTGCTCTATGACCTGCTCCCTGTTCCCTGCTCCCTGCTCCCTGCTCCCTGCTCCCTGCTCCCTGCTCCCTAAAAACATGTACCTCACCTAATTTAAAACCGCTATATTGTGTCTGTTACTCTGATGAAAAACTCCGATTCTAACCTGAAGAGTAAATTGAATTTGGAAACTGGCTCCTTAACTATTGTTGGTACGGGGATTCAATTGGTAAGTCATCTGACCTTGGGGGCGAAAGCCTGGATAGAACAAGCGGACAAGGTTTTATATGCCTTGGCTGACCCAGTAACCGCTAAATGGCTCAAAGAATTGAATGCCACAGCAGAAGCTTTGCCATATAACCGGAACAATCAATGGCGCAGAGACACTTATCAAGAAATGACCGAAAGGATATTGACAGACGTTCGTAAGGGGCTGAATGTCTGTGCTGTGTTTTACGGTCATCCTGGGGTTTTTGCCAATCCAGCCCAGGCAGCTATTAAACAGGCACATCGTGAAGGCTTCACAGCACAGATGCTACCTGGGATTTCTGCGGAAGATTGCTTATTTGCTGACCTTGGTCTCGATCCTGGTCGAAACGGGTGTCAAAGTTTTGAAGCAACGGACTTTTTGATTCGACGGCGTAAATTTGACCCCACTAGCCCCTTGATTTTGTGGCAGATTGCCATGGTTGGCAATCTCGGTTTTTACAAACCGGAGGAACAGTTTGGTCCTCTAACCATATTGACCGAGGTCTTAAAAACACATTATGGAGGTGACCATGAAGTGATTGTTTACGAAGCAGCTGTTTATTATCCAGTTTGCAAACCAGTTATCCAGCGTATTCCTCTGTCCAAGCTACCACAGAGCAGTGTTACTGAGGTTTCAACCCTTTATATTCCGCCTCACGCTCTAGCACCTGTGGACAAAGACATGATGGCGCGCTTAGGTATGTCTTTTGTTCAAGAAGCTACAGGGGAGAAACAGATCTGATGACAGCTTATCAACAAACTGTGTCCAACCTCAAGTTAGCGTCCCCACAGAACCCTGAGAAAGCTAAGGCTCTAGCTCAGGAAGGTGAGGCTGATCGGCTGATGGGAGATTTTGAAGCTGCCCTCGCTAAGTTCACCGATGCCCTTGAGCTAAATTCTAACTACCCTTGGGCTCTCGCTCACCGTGGGCAAACCTACTATCAGATCAAACGTTATGACGAAGCCCGAACAGATTTTAGCCGCGCTATTGATCTCAACCCTAACTACCTTTGGGCCCTCGCTCACCGGGGCGTAACCTACCGCTTTATGGGGGAAGCATATTACACAATGGCAGTGGCTGACTTGGATCGAGCCATTGAGCTGAAGCCGGATTACCTTTGGGCAATTGCCTATCGTGCCCGAGTTTATGAGCTGATGAAGTGCTACAAGAAAGCCCTGATTGATTTTGACCGTGCTATCGCCTTTGACAAAACCATATTTGTGAAAAATTGGCAAATTGAGAGAGGGTTAATCCTTTGCTACGACGGCCAATATGCTGAGGCGATCGCCTGTTGCCAGCAGAGGTTAGAGGAAGTTCCAGATGACACTACAGCTTTATACTGTATTGCAGTGGCGAAGGCTCGCTGGCAGGGATTGACCCAGGCCAAAAGCGAGATTGAGCGTACGCGGTCAGTATTGCGCTCTCAATGGCAGACAGGGGATCGAGGAGATATTCTGTACCGACTGAGCGGCTTAGCCATCTTGGTAGGTAACTGCGAACAAGCATGGGAATATCTAGAAGAAGCTATTCCTATTAATGATGAAGCCATTGAGTTAGTCGGTCACGACCCAGCTTGGATGGAGTGGCGAGATCACCCGAAAACTCAGGCATTACTCGCTATAGAAAAGGGAGTAGGGAGTAGGGAGTAGGGAGTAGGGAATATGGAATCAACAATTATCACAATTCTTACAGGGATTGCTATAGAGCAGTTTTTAGTCTAATTAAGGTACACAGTCTTTTTAGCTTTTTACATCTTACCTCTTAGAGGTTCTAAGTTCACTGCTCCCTGCTCCCTGCTCCCTGCTCCCTAAAAACATGTACCTCACCCAATTGAAAACCCCTATAGTTAAGGGTTTGATACAACAAACCTCAATCAATTAAGTTTCAAATAACAGTCAAGGAGGAATTTGATACAGATGGATAATAACACTTGGGCTCTTGCTCAAAAAGCAGAAACTCTTCGCTTGTCAGGAGCTTATGAACAGGCGATAGAGAAATTTGAAGAACTTCAAAAAAGTGACTCGGACAATGCTTGGCTCAATGCCCACCTAGGAACAACTTACTACCAGTTGATGGATTATGGTAAGGCCGAAAAGTACTTGAAAAAAGCCGTCAAAAAGAATGATAACTATCTCTGGGCTCATGCACATCTAGGTGAAACCTATCGTCTACGAGCAATTACAGAAAATGATAAAAAGCAGAAAAAGGAATCTATTAAATCAGCTATAAAACATTTTGAAAAAGCCCTTGCTCATCAAGCACCAGAAAACAGCAACTATGGGTGGGCATTAGCTCACTTGGGAGCAACCTACCGCCTGAAAATAACTCTGGATAAGAAGAAATTAATCAAAGAAAATGAGATAGATGAAAAAAGTAAAAAACAAGCTTTAAATTATCTTAACAGAGCGATTGAACTTATGCCCACATATGCCTGGGCTTGGGGTATGCGATCGACAGTTCACAGATTAGCTCAAGAATACGAGGAGTCATTTTGGGATTTGGGAGTAGAAACACAAATATCTCCAGACATGGAGACTTTACAACACTCTCCTTCTCCTGTTCCATTCTTAGTAAGCAGGAGGGTAAGTCTTTATGAACATGCATTTCTGTTTTTTTATTTAACGAAGAATTTAAAGAAGAAAAAATATCACTCAGAAAAGAAAGAGAGATACTATAGTGGAGCGATCGCTTGTGCCCAACAAGTCTTGCTCCTGAAGCCAGGTGATTTGATGGGTCAACTCATTCTCAAGGTAATTGAAGGTACACAAAAGAAGGAAAAAGACAAAATTAATAATAAATTTAGAGAAGAATGCAAGACACTTATTGAAAAGATAGATGCCAAGCTTGCTGAGATATGTAAAGCAGTATTGAGATACATGATAAAGGCTGAGCCTAAAACCAAGGATAAGTTGGAGATTCTGGCTCAGGCAGAAGGTATGTCAGGACATAAATTAAAGAAGCTTGTTGATGATGTCCTCCAAAATCCTGAGATTGAAGGAGACGGACAATTATGGCTGTGGCAAAACTTTGCATGGGTCGAAGGATCTGCCAGTGCTCTTTCCTTCCTTGCTGATTTAAGTGAAATTCTGCGATATTATGATCAACACTATGATGAGATTACTGGTGAAGCATGGCCTTATCGAGTGCTTGCCTTGATAATCTATGATCAACACGCACTGGAAAGACTTTATCAAACTGCAGCATTGTCAGAAGCAGAACGGGTAGAAACATTTAAGAAATTGTTGCTGTGGATAAAATCACGACCATTAGCTTAGATTCTTGATTCGTGACTAGATTAAAAATTAGCAGGATATCTGATGAGTAAACTATTTGATTTATTAACCGATTTGGCCCTTGACCCCAAGAAACAAAGTGTTTTCATCAATAACCCCAGTTCCGTAATGGACAAGGTGGGTTTATCTGAAGCAGAGCAGACGGCGATGAGCAGCAAAGAAGCTGGTAATATTGCAGCGTTATTTGCAGACAAACAAGTTCCCCTTGCCATTACTGCTTTTGATCCCGGTCCTGATCCCTTGCCAGATCCAGACCCTTCTCCTATACCAGATCCAGACTCTTCTCCATCAGAAGAACGAGACGAAGCTGCATCGCTTTTGTAAAGGTTCCCATTCCACCCACCGGGTCAAACAGCTTTTAGGAGATGTACCCCACTTAACCTTTAGGTTAGGTGGGGTGTTTGACTTTACAGCTGTGTTCAGATGAATCGACTTCACTACCTTTAGCTGCAATCCCTCGCTTGGGGGGCTAGGGCGTTTTTTCTTGCCTCGGAGATCCCCCTAAATCCCCCTTAAAAAAGGGGGACTTTGAGTATGGCTCCCCCCTTTTTTAAGGGGGGCTGGGGGGGATCATAATCTTGCGGAAAACTTTGAAAACACGCCCTAGGGGGGCGAAAATTGCTGTAAATCACTCATAACTTTGTACAATTGGGCAAATGGATTATTATTTGATCAGCTCAAACCACAACCAGTGCGGTTTGAGCTGATCAAAACTCCTATAAAGGAGGTAAGTATGCGCGATTTATCAGGTTACCAAGTTACGGAAAAACTCCATGAAAGCACCAACTCCCTAGTCTATCGGGGACATCGGCGAACAGATCACCAACCTGTTATCCTTAAAATGCTCAAACAGGCTTATCCTTCCCCGGAAAGCATTGCTTGGTTCAAGCGAGAGTATGAAACCACCCAAAACATTAACCTACCCGGTGTAATCGATGTTTACAGCTGGGAAAACCTAGAAACTAACTGGGTCATGGTGTTAGAAGATTTTGGCGGCGAATCCCTCAATCGGATCATTCCGAAGCAGGAATTCACCATTGCTGAGTTTCTCCACCTGGCCATTGAGATTGTTGACATTCTCGGTCAGGTTCACCAACAGCATATTATTCACAAAGATATTAACCCATCAAATATTATATTAAATCAGAATACTGGTAGGCTTAAGCTAATTGATTTTGGTATTTCAACCACACTGTCGCGAGAAATCTCAACCTTTCGCAACCCGAATGTATTAGAAGGAACCCTAGCTTATATCTCCCCAGAACAAACGGGTCGCATGAATCGAGCAATCGATTACCGCACTGATTTTTATTCCCTGGGTGTGACCTTTTATGAATTGCTGACGGGAGAGTTACCCTTCCCCAGCAATGATGTTTTGGAATTAGTGCATTGTCATATTGCTCAACAACCGACACCACCACAGGAACTCAAACCAGAGATTCCTGCAATTCTTTCAGCGGTTGTGTTGAAATTGATGGCAAAAAATGCTGAAGAACGCTATCTATCAGCCTATCGAATCAAGGCAGATTTAGAAGAATGTCTCAGACAGTGGCAAACCAAAGAGCAAATTGATGCTTTCGTGATCGATCAGCACAATGTTTCCGATCAATTTCAAATACCACAAAAACTGTATGGGCGAGAACAGGAGATTTCTACCCTATTAGCTGCTTTTGATCGAGTCAGCCAAGGAGCTAGTGAAATCATGCTGGTTTCGGGGTATTCCGGTATTGGCAAGTCCGTATTAATACAGGAGGTATATAAGCCACTGACTCGCCAACATGGCTATTTTATTTCTGGTAAGTTTGACCAGTTTCAACGAGATATTCCCTACGCTTCCTTAATTCAGGCATTTCGGTCATTAGTACAACAGTTACTCACAGAAAGTGAGGCAGAGATTCACAATTGGCGAGAGAAGCTGCAAGGGGAATTAGGGGAAAATGGACAGGTA
>NZ_JAAHHM010000021.1:0-125137 GCF_010692445.1 Moorena sp. SIO3E8
CAGTTGCTCGTAATTTTGCGCTGAATATCTATCGCTCCAATGGCTTCTCCAATATGGCTCAAGCACAGCGATACTGCCAATTTGGACTAGACACACTCAAGCGCATTTTTAGAATGAAATAGCCCTGCTATTTTACAATTAATTTTCTGTTGGTGGGCAGTGCCGATTTAATCTACTACAAGCTTAAAACTTTATAGGAAGCACTGCCCACCCTAGGATTCATTTTAACTTACTACAAGCTTTAAAATTGCTATCAAGCACTGCCATAGGATTTATTTTACTCTATTTTACAATGGATTTTCTGTTGGTGGGCAGTGCCGATTTAATTTACTACAAGCTTTAAAATTGCTATCAAGCACTGCCATAGGATTTATTTTACTCTCCACATTATCCATATTTCGTAATAAAAAAAATTTCTAAATTCCTTGACATTTGGTTAATAAATTAATATATTAATATTATAAGCCATTTAGAGGAATCACGATTCATGACCAAGAACATTCCGCCTAACTCCGATGACAAGAACACCCCAGAAAACCCTGGTCGCAAACCTAAGAAAGTCAAGCTGATCTTGATCGGTTCTCCTGAAAAAGTTTGGAAGACAATTATTGCCCTTTATGGCCTTAAATACGCCTATCCCAACGAGTGGAGCACTCCCGAGCCTACCGGGAAGCCTGATGAGATTATGACCAGCTTGATTCGCTATTTTTACGTAGACTAGGATAGTAATTTGCCAGGGTTTTGCCGCCCTGGCGACCATGAGTGAAACTTGTTTTGTGGAGGTTAGTTTACTGAGTTAGGATGTTGTTGTTTTGGATCAGTTGCTGAGGTAAGTGGTCAGTGGTCAGTGATCAGCCTTCAGCCTTGGCCTTTGGCCACGCTACGCGAATGGCTGATAGCTGATAGCTGATACGCTGTTCGCGTAGCGTGCGCGTAGCGCATTAACTGATAACTGATCAGCTCAGCAGTACTTGTAATGGCTTACACAATAGAATTCGGTCAAGCATTGGTTAACCAAAACTTGACCGATTTTTTTTATTGGTAAGCAGTCAGCAGTCAGCCGTCAGCGGTCAGCCCTTGGTCTTGGCCGTTGGCCACGCTACGCGAATGGCTGATAGCTGATAACTGATAACTGATAGCTGATAACTGATGGCTGATCGCTGATCGCTGAATGCTTACGAAAAAACTTCACGTTAGTTCACGGCACTTCACCTCTTCACATTAGTGAAGCTCAAAACTATCTTTGTGATTATTTTTTAACTGCTAAAAAAAAAAATCGTGACATTATTGTTTCTATCTTGATGAAATCATCAACAATACTTTAAAATAACTATAGGACTATCTACGGTAAAATCAGGGATCGACTATGATTAGTAAAGAAGCCTTCGAGCAAAAATTAAAGACCATGCCCTGGAAAAGGCGACAAGTGTTGGAGGCTGTGGTTGGTGGCAAAACAGATGAAGCAATCAAAGAAAAGGTTTTACGTGTCTATGATGTATCTACTGTAAGAAACCATATTTCTAAAATCTATAAAGACTTTGATATTGAAGCTAAGGGGTTTAAGTGTCGTTGTGAATTAGTTGAAATCGTTAATACCTATAAGCCTGAGTTAGTGGCTGACCAAGTATTAAAAGAGTACGAGTTGTCATCCTATCGTTCTAAAGCTGATAAATATAAATTTATTGATCAATCTCTTGATCAATCTAAAGCTGATCAAGAGATTTATATTGAGCGCCCACCCATTGAAGCTCGTTGTTATCAGGAAATTGTTAAGCCGGGAGCGTTAATTCGGATTAAAGCACCACAACGGATGGGCAAAACCTTATTGATTCAGAATATTATCGCCCATGGCGAAAAACAGGGTTATGGAAAGGTTTATTTAAACATGAATCAGCTCCCTTTCACTAACTTAGATACATTTTTAAAGTCCTTTTGTTGGCAAATTTGTCAAAAACTCAAATTTCCCAATCAATTTGAAACCTATTGGGATGATAGTTTTTTGACAAGTTTAGACAACTGTACCACCTACTTTGAAGAGTATTTGTTAGAGTCTTTAGAAACTCCGTTGGTGTTGTGCTTGGATGACCTTGATCGAGTGTTTCAGCATCAAGACATTGCTGAAGGGTTTGTGCCGTTGCTCCGTAGTTGGCATGAGACGGGCAAGTTTGACGATAGTTGGAAAAAACTGCGGTTGGTGGTAGGTCATGCCACGGAATTTTCTATTAGTTTAGATATCAATAAGTCGCCGTTTAATGTGGGATTACCTATAGAATTACTAGAGTTTAGTGATCAGCAGGTTAAGAGCTTTACCGACAGTTATGGGTTGACGTTATCTGTGGATTCAGTAACGAAACTGATGGCAATGGTGGGGGGACATCCTTATTTATTATCCCAAGCATTTGATTATCTCAAGAATCACCAACCAGCCGAGAAAACCCTCGATACCATTTTGGCTAATGCCCCCACAGAAGCCGGAATTTATGGCAGTCATCTGTACTTACTGTTAACTAGTATTCAAAAGCATCCCAAATTGCTGGAAGCGATTAAACTATTACTTAGTACAACCAACCCAGTGCGCCTGGATGCTACTATCACTCGCAAGTTGGAAAGTATGGGATTGGTGCAGCGCCATGGCAATGATTGTAGTTTGATATCTAATTTGTATCGTCAGTATTTTAGCGATCGCATTTTAGGGAATAGGGAGTAGGGAGTAGGGAGCAGGGAGTAGGGAGTAGGGAGTAGGGAGTAGGGAGTAGGGAGTAGGGGTAATATCATTATTATCAACATAGCAATAAGTACGATAACAATGAGCAAAACTATCTTTAACTATACCTAATTATTGAAAACTACTTGTTCTCTATCCTATCTCGCCAGACTTCCCAGACTTCCCAGACTTCCCACACTTGGTACACTCTTATCACTGCTCCCTACTCCCTACTCCCTGCTCCCTAAAACCCAGAAATTTGTACCTCACCGAATTGCAAACCGCTGTAATGACCAATCAACACTCAACAGTCTACAAAGTAGGGGGTAGTTTAGCTTACGATGAACCCACTTATGTGAAGCGACAAGCGGATCACGAGCTTTTTCAGGCATTGATGGCTGGGGAGTTTTGTTATGTGCTCAATTCCCGACAGATGGGTAAGTCCAGTTTGCGGGTACGAACCATGGAAAAGCTAACAAAGGCGGGAGTCGCTTGTGCCTCTATTGATGTTACCAGGATTGGCAATGAAGTAACGTCACAGCAGTGGTATGGCAGTTTGATTAGAAGTCTTGCTAAGAGTTTTAAATTGAAGGGAAAAATCAAGATAATTCCATGGTTAAAAGAGCGTGATAGATTCTCCCCAGTGCAGTGGTTAGATGAGTTTATTGAGTCGGTTATCCTAGACGAATTAAGTCAACCGATTGTTATTTTTATCGATGAAATTGATAGTATAATTAAAGTTAAATTTAAAGATGATTTTTTTGCATTAATTAGGGCGTGTTACAATCAAAGAGCCGAAAATCCAGCCTACAATCGTCTAAGGTTTTGTTTGCTGGGGGTGGCAACTCCCGCAGATTTAATTCAGGATAAACAACGCACCCCGTTTAATAATGGTCGGGATATTCGCTTGACTGGGTTTACTTTTCAGGAAGCCAAACAGCCTTTGCTTCCCGGTTTGGTAAGTAAAGTTAATAATCCTGAACAGGTGTTAGGTGAGATAGTAAACTGGACGGGAGGACAACCGTTTCTTACCCAGCGGTTGTGTCGTTTGGTGGTCGAGACCTGGGCATCGGGCAATAGTCTTTCCGTGGCACAGGTGGTGCGTAGCAAGATTATAGCAAATTGGGAAGCCCAGGATGAACAGGAGCATTTGAAGACCATACGCGATCGCATCCTCAGAAATGAGCAACGGGCTGGTATGCTTTTGGGTTTGTATCAGCAAGTGTTGGATCACGGTAGTCTAGCTGCTGATGGGAGTGAAGAACAGACGGAATTAAGGTTATCGGGGCTGGTGGTTCAGCGTGATGGTTGTTTGGAAGTTAACAACCGGATTTATGGGGGGGTTTTCAATTCCGATTGGGTCAAGAAAGAATTGGCCAGACTGCGCCCCTACTCTGAGGCTTTTACGGCTTGGGTTGATTCTGGGTGTAACGATGACTCTCGACTGTTACGGGGGGGAGCATTAGAGCAGGCGGAACAATGGTCTAGGGGAAAAGCCTTAAGCGATTTGGATTCCCAGTTCTTAAGAGCTAGTCAGGTTTTAGATAAGCGAGAAGTCCAAAAGGCTTTGGCGGCTCAGAAAGAGGCTAGTGAAATATTAGCCAAGGCTCAAGAGAAAGCTAAGCGAACCATACGCATAGGGGGAATTGTAATGGGTTTGTCCTTAGTTGCAGCAACTTTTGCTATGGTGACTGGTATCAAAGCTAGAGAAAAAATACAGGAAGCCAAAACAGGCACGCAATTAGAACAGCAAGGGAATTATATTTTACGACAGTTAACGGATAATAATGTTTACTACGACACCAGTACAGAAGTGGAAACGCTTTTGTACCAGGCAATGGAGACTGGGCAAAAGCTATTTAACATAGTAAAAGATAGTCGCCCCCTGGATCAATATCCTGGTACTGCTCCTATATATGCCCTCAATCAGAGTATTAGTAAATTCCGAGAACGGGCTATGCCCAAAGGGCATCAGGACAAGGAAACTAGTGTAGAATTTAGTCCTTCTGGAGAAAAGATTGCCACTGTTTCATGGGATCCGACTGCTAAAGTTTGGGACTTACAAGGAAATGAACTAGCCAAGCTCAAAGGGCATCAGGACGAGGTAACGAGTGTAGCATTCAGCCCGGATGGAAAGACGCTGGCCACGGCTTCATTGGACAAAACTGCCAGAATTTGGGACAAAAAGGGCAATCAATTAGCCGTGCTCAAAGGGCATCAGGACGAGGTAACGAGTGTAGCATTCAGCCCGGATGGAGAGAGGCTGGCCACTGCTTCAGATGACAACACTGCCAGAATTTGGGACAAAAAGGGCAATGAAAGAGCCGTGCTCAAAGGCCATCAGTCCAGGGTATCAAGTGTAGCCTTCAGCCTGAATGGACAGAAGCTGGTCACTGCTTCAGATGACAAAACTGCCAGAATTTGGGACAACCAGGGCAATGAAAGAGCCGTGCTCAAAGGCCATCAGTCCAGGGTATCAAGTGTAGCCTTCAGCCCGGATGGAAAGAGGCTGGCCACTGCTTCAGATGACGGCACTGCCAGAATTTGGGACAACCAGGGCAAGGAAAGAGCCGTGCTCAGAGGGCATCAGTACCCGGTAGATAGTGTAGCATTCAGCCCGGATGGAAAGAGGCTGGCCACTGCTTCTTCATCGGAGAAAACTGCCAGACTTTGGTACACAAAGGGCAATCAAATCGCCTTGCTCACAGGCCATCAGGCATCAGTATATAGTCTAGCCTTCAGCTCGGATGGAAAGAGGCTGGCCACTGCTTCAGAGGACAAAACTGTCAGAATTTGGAACAACAAGGGCAATCAAATCGCCTTGCTCACAGGCCATCAGGCATCAGTATATAGTCTAGCCTTCAGCCCGGATGGAAAGAGGCTGGCCACTGCTTCAGATGACAATACTGCCAGAATTTGGGACAACCAGGGCAATCCCTTAGCCGTACTTACCGGGTATGAGCACAGGGTATATAGTCTAGCATTCAGCCCGGATGGACAGAGGCTTGTCACTGCTTCATTGGACGGCACTGTCAGAATTTTGAAGGTTGAAAGTTTAGGTGAGCTGCTGCGTCGGGGCTGTGAATTGCTGGAAGATTACTTTGTTAGGAATCCTGAAGATAAAGAGAAGTTATGGGTATGCCAAAGGGAAAAGGGAACAGGGAATAGGGAATAGGGAACAGGCAAGAGGCAATAGGCAATAGGTTCGTTCACAACTGATCAATGTCATCCACACTCAACCCAGTATATTGAGCAATATCCTTCAGGGGTAACCCTGCTGCCTTCATCTGTTTAACAACCTTTTGTATACCTGCTTGTTCACCTTCTTGTCTACCTTGTTCAAGACCTTCTTGTCTACCTTGTTCAAGACCCTGTTCAAGACCTTCCTGAATCAAGGTTTGATTAACACTGTACATATCCCGGTAGACCTTCAGACTATCCTGGTACAGGGCTTGCTCCTCAGAGGAGAAATTGGCAATTTCGGCCACCTCAAATAGCTGGGCAAAAACATTCCCTTGCAACGGTTCAGGGGGAGCATTACAGCTGGCGAGATGCCTCAATAAAAATAACCACTTATCAAAATGGGTGTCTAGTTGATCAACAGATTTAGTAAATTTTGGTAGTTCCACATAGATGAATTTCAACTTATCGTAGAACACTTCACACCGCTGATTTTTTAGCTCTACCACATGCAACAGTTCTGAATCATGCTTATGGTCATCAAAACAAAAATCCAGAATACCGACAGTGTAGACTGCCCTTAGCTTATAATTCCAATTTCCCTGTTGCGCCTGTTCTTGGATGGGGAAAGTGGCATAGTAAACACTGCGGTCTTTGAAGAACGTTTGTTTTGCCTTTTGCATTTCCACAATGAAGCGTTCACCGGTTGTGCTCTGGCAATAAATATCAAAAATTGCTCTTCTGTCTACTAAGGTGTTACCCAGGAACTCTGGATTCTTAATGGTGACATCCTGAATCTGATGGTGGGGAGGCAACAGAGTATTTAAGAAATCAATCAACAGTGCCTTATTTGGCTCAGTGCCAAAGACGCGCTTAAAGCCGAAATCCGTGAGCAGATCAATATATTTATCTGGCAAGGGGAAAACCATATCAAAAATTCAGATCAATAAGAAGGTATTTTTATTAGCTTTTATTTCGGCGTTGCTGATTATGGGTATGGTTTCGCCCCCCTAGCCCCCCAATTCTGGGGGGAAGAAAACTCTTAAAGTCCCCCAAAGTTGGGGGATTTAGGGGGCTTTAATAAAACCAGATAATCGCGCATTCATTCCTTAATTCAGCAACGCCTTTATTTCGTCTATCTCCCTATTTCCGGATTGGGTGCATCTCTTTGATTTTACTAAAAAACTCTGGAGCTGTTGCCCCTATTGCCTATTGGGGTGCATCTCACCTTTGCTGTTTGAACCGGTGGGTGTAACGGGCATCAGTCGTGGAACAGGCTTCCAGCCTGTGGCAATTTTCGGAAGGGCGTTCCAACACTTTGTGGAACAGGCTTCCAGCCTGTAGCAATTTTCGGAACGAGCTATCCCAACACTACGAGGCGGAAAATCAGTGCGAGCCCGTCCCTAACACACCCTACGGCTGTCACGAAATCACAGACCTTTCCCACAAAAATTTTCTTTCAGACTCTTTAATCGGTACATCATTAATACTAGCTTCCCGTCTCTTCATTAAACCATTTTCAGCAAATTCCCAATTTTCATTGCCATAAGCTCGATACCAAAACCCAGAATCATCATGCCACTCGTATTCAAAGCAAACTGAGATGCGATTATCCATAAAACTCCACAGTCGTTTTCTCAGGCGATAATCTAATTCTTTTGCCCATTTGCGCTTCAGAAACGCAATTATTTCTTCTCGACCACTAATAAATTCGGCACGATTGCGCCATTCCGAATCAATGGTATAAGCGAGAGCAACTTTCTCGGGATTGCGGGTATTCCAGGCATCTTCAGCAGCTTGAACCTTAGCGGTTGCACTTTCTAAGGTAAAAGGAGGTAGGGGTGGTTTAGTTTCCATAGATAGATAGCGGTTTTAAATTTGGTTAGGTACAAATTATAGGCTTTTAGGGAACAGGGAACAGGGAACAGGGAACAGGGAGTAGGGAGTAGGGAGTAGGGAGTAGGTAAGAGGGAAAACAATCCTGTGTACCTGATAGTTATGAAAAACGCTGATAGCTGATAGCGTTTATCGCAGTTATGATGTACGATTATCAACCTCAAAGTCCCCCTTATTAAGGGGGATTTAGGGGGATCAATCTCAAAGTCCCCCTTATTAAGGGGGATTTAGGGGGATCAATCTCAAAGTCCCCCTTATTAAGGGGGATTTAGGGGGATCAATCTCAAAGTCCCCCTTATTAAGGGGGATTTAGGGGGATCAATTTACACCTCATGAGTATAATAATTGCTATAATAAACTCTAAACAAGACAGGCTTGGAAATCTTGACGAAATTCGTTTTCATCAAGATTGCGACCAATAAAGACTAACTCATTTTTTCTGGTTTCTTGTGGTTTCCAAGCACGGTCGGGACGACCCTCAAAAATCATATGTACTCCCTGGAAAACAAATCGATTATCTTCTCCCATGACATTAAGAATACCTTTCATTCTGAAAATATTTTGGCCTTGGCTCTGTAATAATTCCCTTAGCCAGGTGTTTAATTTTTCCAAATCTACTGCTCCTGGTTCCACAATGGCAAAGGAAAAAACGGATTCATCATGTTCATGAGCATCTTCTCCTAACAAGTCCGGGTCAATGTCTAGAGCTTGTTTAAGGTCAAAAGCCCGCACTCCTAACACTGAATCCATTTCAATGTCTGAGTTTTGGGTACGATAAATTTTCACTAAACCATTCATGGCTTTGATTTTTTGCTCTAACTCCTCTAGTTGTTCAGGGTCTACTAAATCAATCTTATTGAGCAAAATCACATTAGCGAAAGCAATTTGTTCCTGGGCTTCATCACTATCCCAGTGCTCTAAAATATGCTTAGCATCAACTACTGTTACCACGGCATCAAGGTCTAACTGGGTTTGAATCTCTTCATCCACAAAAAAGGTTTGAATTACCGGGGCAGGATCAGCAAGCCCAGTGGTTTCAATCACTAAATGATCAAACTTATCCCGTCTACGCATCAAGTTACCAATGATTCTAATTAAATCTCCCCGCACGGTACAGCAAATACAACCGTTGTTCATTTCAAAGATTTCTTCATCGGCATCGATAACTAACTTATTGTCAATACCAACTTCCCCAAATTCATTAACAATTACCGCTACCTTTTTTCCATGCTCGTGGGTCAAGATATGGTTGAGTAAGGTAGTTTTTCCGGCTCCTAAATAGCCAGTTAAAACAGTGACGGGAATAGCGTTATTTACAGTAGTTGCAACCATGACTAGTATAATGAATGAGTTAATTACAGCAATTTTCGCCCCCCTAGGGCGTGTTTTCTTGCCTCGGAGATCCCCCTAAATCCCCCTTAAAAAAGGGGGACTTTGAGAATGGCTCCCCCTTCCGCGCGGGGGGCTGGGGGGGATCTAAATCTTGCGGAAAACTTTGAAAACACGCCCTAGCCCCCCAAGCGAGCAATCCCTCGCTCGGGGGATTTAGGGGGCTTGACCAAAACCAAACGATCGCGCATTCATACTTCAATTTAGCAACGCCAGTTTTTGGATGTCTAGTTCCTGAATTTCTTCTATGGATTGATGAATCTTGTATTGTTGCGGAGGTGTTGTCATGATAGCAATCACGGTTTCTAAGGGAGGGCAATCTGCTTCATGACATTGTAGCTGACTAACAGAAATAGGTATTTCCGGATCTATTGCCAAGTGCTGATAAACCCAGTTTTTGATTTCCCTAATTTTAGCTGAATTAGTTTTAGACTTAGAGGTTTGAAATAAATTCATTATTATTAACCAAATCCCCGACTGGAACTGGAAATAGAATTTTGCAAAATTATTACTTCACCATTTTGCCCTCCGGCAGCTAAATAGTCTCCAGTAGGATTCCAAGCTAAACAAGAAAATTTTATTTTTCCGCTAAGTATTTTGGTAAGCTTTTTAGCCTTTGACCATAGTTGAATACCACCATCATTACTAGCGGAAGTTAGTAGGGATGAATTGGGGGCAAACGTGATGGATTGTATGGCTTGGTCATGTTGTAACACACGATTTTGCCAGTTGTTGATTTCGTTGTTAAACTCCCACACAATTACCGCATCTTGACAAGACGAAGCTAAAACTGGATCAGAAGTATTGGACCAAACAACTTTACTGACTTTGCCGGGAAATCCCTGGATTAACCAGTGGGAACGATTACCCCAGTCAAGTACAGAAATAGTGCGGTCTAGATTGCCTGAAGCAAGATAGTCACCATGGGATGACCAAGCACAGTCTAGACTAGATCCAGGGAGTTCAAGGGTTTCTGGTGGGTCTGACCAGTTTTCAATGTTCCAGACTTTAACACTACCATGGCCACTAGCAGCAAGGAATTTACCCTGGGGATGCCAAGCTATATTGAAAACTGATGAGTCTGCAAAGTTTAACTCTGCCATTAGTTGCCCTAGGTCAACATCCCAAACCTGAACCTGGCGATTGACGGCAAAAGCTAATAGATTTTTTTGGGGATGCCAAGCTAGGGAGTCAATCCAAGCGTTGCCCTGATCCAGGGTTGTAATTCGCTTAAAGTTGGGGGAATTGACCCCCAATTGCCAGATACTAACTTTGCCTTCCTGTCCAGCAGTCCCTAGATAATTGCCATCTTGGGAAAAGCCCACACAGTCTAGGGAATAGTCATGGCTGGCTGTCAAAATTTCGAGATTACCCTGTTGCCATAACGCCAGTTCTCCTGCAGCAGTAACAATAGCTAGATAATTACCTTGGTTTGACCAAACTAAGGCTGTGATGTACTCAGACAATAGCCGTTTATCTAACTGTTTTAGTGTGTTCGTGGTTTTGGATTTAGTTGACACTGATTCCCTGGTATAGCACTACACATTAAGATTAGTAGCGTAGGGTGCGTTAGGGGCGGGCTCCCCTTGATTTTCCCTCTCTTGACATCGGTTGAGAGAGCCCGGCCCGTAACGCACCACCGGGTCAAACACCATGCATTGAAATGCACCTGGATAATTTACGTTTACCCCGACAGCATTAATCATCCTAAGCTACCACTTTTTGTAGGGTAGGAATTTACCACACATAATGATTTGTACGCGATCGCCTTTCGGGTCTTCTACTTTCTCTACTTCTATGGAAAAATCAATAGCACTCATAATCCCATCCCCAAACTTCTCATGGACCACCGCTTTGATAGGCATACCATACACTTGCATAATTTCGTAAAAGCGGTAAATTAGGGGATCGGTGGGAATTTGAGGGTCTAGGGAACCCTTGAGAGGTGGCACGGTTAATTCTTCAGCTACGGATTCTGGTAAACCCAAAGCGGTGACTAGTTTGGTCGCTTCCTCCATATCTGCGCTAGCTTGACGATAGATCACAGAAGCAACCCAAGTTTCATCCCTACCTACAACGTTTTCCAAATCTTCAAAGGTGAGTCCTTTTTCTTTTTTTGCGGCTAACAACTGTTTAGTAATTTCTGCAATTGCCATAATAATTGATGTCTCCTGATTTTCGATCTTTGGTATTTTACACTGTAAGCATTCAGCATTCAGCTTATGTGCTACGCACACGCGTGCGCGAACAGCTATCAGTTTATGGGCTACGGCTGAAGGCTAAAGGCTGAAGGCTAAAGGCTGACGGCTGACCGCTGACGGCTGAATGCTTAGGGTGCATGTCAATTTTGTTAACCCCTGATTGAGATCCCCCTAAATCCCCCTTAATAAGGGGGACTTTTCAATCTAATTCCCCCCTTTTTTAAGGGGGGTTAGGGGGGATCTATGTACCTAATTACAAAGTTGACATGCTCCCGAATGCTTACTTTACACTAATAGAAGAATTTTTAGTGAATTCTTGCTTCTTCTACCGCTCTAGTTTCCCGATATAGATGGTTTTCCATTTCCTGTTTCAGTTCCATATAGGCAGGATGATGCTCAACCGTAGTGCGATCGCGTGGACGGGGGAAAGGCACTTCAAGCACCTCATCAATCCGCGCCGCAGGGCCTTTGGTCATCATCACAATCCGGTCGGATAACAACAGGGCTTCATCAATGCTATGGGTAATCATAATGGCAGTTTTACGCTGCTGCTCCCAAATGCGCTCGATTTCATCCTGTAAAAAGCCCCTAGTCAGAGCATCTAACGCACCAAAAGGTTCATCCATTAACAAAATTTGGGGATTAATAGCTAAAGCTCTCGCAATACCTACTCGTTGTCGCATACCCCCAGATAGTTCGTGAGGATGTTTGTTCTCTGCTCCGGTTAAACCCACTAGTTGGATATTTTCCTTAATAACCCGTTTTTGCTCCCTCGCAGAAATTTTAGGATAGACAGTTTCCACCGCAAACCTAATATTACCTTCCACAGTCATCCAAGGCATAAGGGCATAGTTTTGAAAAACCATACCCCGGTCAGGTCCTGGTTGAGTCACAAGTTGCCCATTGATAATCACTTCGCCACTGGTAGCGGAACTCAAACCCGCGATAATATTCAGCAAGGTAGACTTACCACAACCAGACGGGCCAATAATCGACACAAACGTGTTGTGCTCAATATCTAAATTGATATCTTCGATAGCGACAAAGTCCGCAGAAGATTGGCCAGTAATTTTATCAAACCAACCATGTTTACCAAAGAAAGTTTTTGAAATATGACGTAATGAAATTTGAGCGTCACTGTCATTGTCGTCTATAATGACCTTACGGCCCTTGGAAGAAAAAGAAGTACTCATAATAATTATTCATGAGGAGTTTTTACCGAAAGAAACCAGTTTTTCAAAATAGGCAAATATTTGATCAAGGACAATGCCCACAATCCCAATAATAAAAATTGCCACCAGAATATTGGGTATGTAAAGGTTATTCCACTCATTCCAAATGAAGTAACCTAAACCCGTACCCAATAGCATTTCTGCTGCCACAATCACCAACCAAGAAATCCCCATACTAATTCTCAAACCAGATATGATGTTAGGTAGGGCAGCGGGAATAATCACCTTAAAAATCGTGCGCCATTTAGAAGCGCCCAGAATTTTAGAAACATCAAGGTAATCTGGGTTAACATTGGCCACACCAAACGCTGTGTTGGTTAGGGTTGGCCAAATACTAGCAATGGTAATAATGAAAATCCCTGTCATCTCTGAGTTCCGGAATATATAAAGCCCCAGAGGTAACCAAGCCAGGGGAGAAACCGGTTTAAGAAGCTGGAAGTAGGGGTTAAAGGCTTTAAAGGCAATTTTGGAAATACCTACCAATATTCCCAAAGGCACAGCAATGATTGACGCTAACGTGTAGCCAATCGCTACTCTCCGCAGGCTAATTAACAAATTCCAACCAATACCCAAATCATTAGGTCCATTGTCATAAAATGGATGGGTTACCCAATACCATAATTCCTTAATGGTTAGGGAAGCCGTGGGCATACCCTTAGCAAAAATCTTCATCTTTGCTCCTAATTCCCAAAACAGTAAAAATATGCCTAGGGAAAGGATAAATAGCAACAGAGCTCTGAAGTTTTCATTTTCAAAGATTGTGAGTTGTTGTTTTTTGTGAGTTACGTTTTTGGGTATTGATGTCATGTTGTAATTGCTTTTATCTGCAAAGAGCTTGGTGAGGTAGACTTCAGGTAATTTAGTTATCCTCTAGAAACCGTATTTTTTAATTTGTTCATCCACATACTCTTGGGGTTTAGCTGGATCAAAGGTGTCAAATTCCAAGGTTTCTGTACGGTAAATTTCTGTAGGTGGAGTTTGTCCCACTTCCTGAGCCAATTCCCTAGCTAAATCTGTGAGGAAAATTTCTTTACCCACTTCATCATAATTTGCCGAGGTGATAGCTGATTTAACTTTTCCATCTCCTTGCAAATCCCAACGCACTAACTGAGAAGAAATCCAATTGGCAAAGCTCTGCCAAGGATAGGGATCAAAATCAATTCTGTCTGGTACAGCTTTGGTGTTACCTTGACCATCTTCAAAGTTACCCGTTAGTACAGCTTCCACCACTTCCACCGGCTGGTTCAAAAAGGCTCTTTCGGAGATGGCTTTGGCAATTTCTGGACGATTGGCTGGGTTACGGGCATAACCTGCAGCTTCGATAATTGCTTTGTTGAGGGAGCGGAAAGTGTTAGGGTTTTCCTCAATCCAAGCATCGCTTGCAGCAAAGGCACAACAGGGGTGTCCTTCCCATAACTCCTTGGTAAGCTTGTGGATAAATCCAGCGTCTTCATAGACAGCCCTTTGGTTAAAGGGATCGGGCATCAAGTAAGCATCAATGTCCCCTGCAACCAACTGAGCAATACTATCTGGTGGAGGAACAGGGCGAATTTTTACATCTTTATCGGGATCAACTCCGCCAGTGGCCAAGTAGTAACGCATTAAGAGGTTGTGCATGGAGTAAGGAAAAGGTACACCGATAGTGAAGCCTTTGAAATCGGCGGGACCGTTAATTTTACCTTTGTATTTGTTAGCTACAGTAATGGCTTGACCATTAATGTTCTCGATGCTGGCTAGTTTAACTCCAAAGGTGGCGGAACCTAAACCCAACGTCATGGCAATAGGCATCGGGGCTAGCATATGATAAGCATCCAGTTCTCCTGCGATCGCAGAATCCCTAACCGCACCCCAGCTAGGCATTTTTACTACTTTGGCATTAAAACCATACTTGGAGTAGAACCCTAAAGGTTCAGACATAATAATTGGAGTGGCACATGTGATGGGGATAAACCCAATTTTCAGGTCTGTTTTTTCCAGACTGTCTACATTTGGTGGTGGTTGATTCTCCCCTGTCTTCAAATCCTGAGTTTGCTGTTTAGAGGTACAGTTGGCTAGGGTAACTAATGCAGCACCTACTGCTAAATTTTTCAAGAAGCGGCGGCGGCTGAAACTATTGTAATGCCTTACATCCCCGAAAAATTCTCCAGCTTTAGGACCAAAGGCAGCGGCAAAAGCATTTTCGATACCACCAGCTTGTTTAGCTAGCTCTAGGACTAATTGCTCCCTCTTCGGGTCACCTTTACCAGCGACTTTTAGTAGCAGTGCCTTTCTAATATCAGCAGCATTAACGGCATCTGCTATCTTAAACGTATCAGGTTTATAAACTCCCATTTTTGTGAGGTCTTCGATCATATCCACTGGATCTTTAGGCATATCTTCTGCCATAAATTTCCAGTGTTCAGCAGTCATGTGGAAGCCACCACAAATCATACACCATAGATCTAATTCACTCAGATTACCTCTTTGGGAATCGAGGTCACCCCATTTTCCCGTTGCCTTTGTAACTGATGAAATTACCATAACTACATATATATATATGTTGATGTAGTTAGGTTAGGGCTGATGCTTCCAAGTCTTTTGTAGCTAAAAGTACATAAGCCTCGATTTTTTTGGCTCTACCGAAAATCCTGTGCTATTTTAGAGCCTTCTTTTCCCGACTCCGGATTCCCGATTCCCGATTCCCGATTCCCGATTCCCGACTCCGGATTCCCGATTCCCGATTCCCGATTCCCGATTCCCGATTCCCGATTCCCGACCCGCCCCAAATCCGAATCTGATATGATATCTCAATCCGTGAGCAGCAACCGGAATTTATGCAACTCGTTGATTGGCTGATTGTCCTAGTCTACTTAGTCTTGTCCCTCGGCTTAGGACTATACCTCTCTCGCAAGGCTTCCGGCAGTCTTGTGGATTTCTTTGTTTCGGGGCGATCGCTCCCCTGGTGGTTAGCAGGGACCAGTATGGCTGCCACTACGTTTTCCATAGATACCCCCCTCTACATTGCCGGAGTAGTGGGCAATCGAGGCATTGCTGGCAACTGGGAATGGTGGAGTTTTGGCATATCCCATCTAATCATGATTTACATCTTTGCCCGGATGTGGCGACGTTCAGAAATTGTGACTGATGCCGAACTCACCGAAATCCGTTATGGTGGGTCGATAGCCGCCCTATTACGGGGAACCAAAGCCTTTCTGTTTGCTGTACCAATCAACTGTATTGCCATTGGCTATGCCATGTTAGCCATGGTGAAAGTCGTAGGTGCTCTAGAAATTTGGCAAAGCCTTGGGATTGCGCCCGAAGCCAGTAGTGTAAAACTCTGGAGTGTATTAGGAGTCAGTGTTCTAGTCTTAGTCTACGCTGGCTTTGCTGGACTGTGGGGCGTAGTAGCTACAGATTTCTTCCAATTCTTTTTTGCCCTACTCGGAGCAATGATAGTTGCTGTGGTTGCCATTAACCATGTCGGTGGTATTCATCAACTAATCCCAAAAGTGCAACAAGTAACCCAACAGGATGTACTAGCCTTTTTTCCCCTCACAGTTGGTTCCGGAGGCATTAGTTGGAGTGAAACTGCTGGCATCAGTGCTAGCACATTTTCTGCCTATGTGTTCCTACAATGGTGGGCATGGCGTCGCAGTGATGGCGGTGGTGAATTTGTCCAGCGCCTGGCCGCATCCAAAAATGAAGCAGATGCCGAGAAAGCGGCTTGGCTATTCAATATCTTTCACTATGTAATCCGGACCTGGCCCTGGATATTAGTTGCCCTAGCCGCAATGGTAATCTATCCAGATTTGGCAGACCGGGAATTGGGGTATCCCAAACTGATGCTAGATTTTCTGCCAGGAGGGATGCTTGGGATAGTGGTAACCTCCCTGATTGCTGCATTTATGAGTACCGTCTCTACCTCCATTAACTGGGGAGCCTCCTATCTCACTAATGACCTCTATTTGCGCTTTGTTCATCCCCAAGCCTCAGAATCAGAACTGGTCTTTGTGGGGCGGATTGCTTCAGTGCTGGTCACCGTTTTAGGAGCCATTGCCGCCTTCTTTGCCACAGACGTTGCCACGGTGTTCCGATTAGTAATTGCCATTGGTACGGGACCCGGATTAGTGTTAATGTTACGTTGGTTCTGGTGGCGGATTAATGCTGCTGCGGAACTAACCGCCATGGTTGCTGGTTTTGTTGTCGGGTTTGGTACTAGTGTCGTGCCAGTTATTCAGATTCCTGACTTTGGTTGGCGTCTGCTGGTAACTGCTGGCATTACTGGTGTTTTGTGGATAGTGGTAATGTTACTCACGCCACCAGAATCTGATACCACCTTAGATGAATTTTATCGACGGGTGCGTCCAGCCGGTCCTGGCTGGAAACGTCAGCAGCTTCGCACCGGTTTAGCTCCAATCCAGGATTTGGAACACGATCTAAAACGGGTGCTCGCATCAATATTGCTAATGTTTGGAGCAATGTTAGCTATTGGAGGATTTTTGTTGCTAAAGCCCTTGACCGGTTGGGTTTCTCTGGTAATAGCCGTTCTAGGATGGATGTGGCTGCGTCAAATTAAAGGGAGTAGGGAGTAGGGAGTAGGGAGTAGGGAACAGGGAATAGGGAACAGCGGATCTGGGAATAGGGAATAGGGGAAGAGAGGGAAGTGTGCTAAATCTGGGAAAGATCGGAAATTATGGGAAGTTTGGAGATAGGTAATTGCAACGACTATACTATTAAAGCGGTTGTCATAATTATCAGGTACAGTCAATTTTATTACCCCGATTCCCGACTCCCGATTCCCTACTCCCTTTTAAAAAAAACCATAGTTTGGCATCTCATTTTAAAACTATGTTAAAAATTGTTAATCTCCAAAACCCTTTAGTAATCCTCCTGGTTATCCTAATTTTAGTAATCGGGGTGGCATTTTTTATCTACTCTCAAGTCCAGAAAAAACTTACCGAACCGAAACCATCTAACTACGAACTTTGTCGTAACGCTCAGATCAATCAACCTAGCTATTATCCCATCAATCAGACCCTATCATCAAGTCTTTATCAACCCGTTAGTGAGTGGATAGGACGACTGATCCAGCCGCCAAAGGATGAACGAACAACGGATGATTTGGTACTCTTTGAAGTCTACCATACTGCTCCTGAGTATCAGCATTTGGTAGGACAAATTGTAACCTTAGGATGGAGTAAGGATGCTCCAGGGATCCAAGACTATGTGAAGCGAGTTACCACAGATATTAATTTTAATCAAGCCACGATAGATAGCATCACAGGCGGCACTATCCATCCGGTTCGATTAAATAATCTCAATCAAGTAGGTCCCCTGGAATCTTTAGCTGCAGCCAGACCTGACGATAATGTGATTGTCATGGTAAAAAATCCAGTTGTGACTGAGTCAGAAACAAGGACATCTTTGACTATTGCCGAAGACCCAGTGCAAATTACCGGTCGCTTCTATGGCTTGGTTACCATTATTAAACGGGAGGCTCAAGAAAGCGATCGCTTTGAAGTATCTCACTTTAATAAAGATTCAAAACAATTTGATGGACCTCAAGAAATTATTCGTATTCCTCAAGTGGTGGCTGACCGAGATGGCATCCCTAGATCTACCAATTCCCAGATTGAAGACTCTCCTCTAAATAGCGCTGGTTGGTATATTTATGGTGCTCAGGATCCTGACGGCATTTTTGTTACCCAAGGGATTGAACCTAGGGCTTTGATGATGCTAGAGCCAGATCAAGTAATTTTGGGAGTTGAGGAAGGCGTAACTTACATTAAGGAAAAAAATTGGGAAAATACCGAACAGCAAAAAAGTACTGCCAAGACAGTTCTGCTGGATCCTTTAGCTGAACAACCAGAGGCGGCGATATCCCGTTGGCAGGAGGGAGACCGGGGAATTGTCATCCATCTTTTTGGGGGAATTGGTGGTAAGAAAAAAGATGAACGTGCCCTTTTTAATATGGTAAGCGGTCACTTTGCCTATGGTATTGCTCATGTAGTGCGTGACCCATTAAGCGATGAATTACGCTTTGATATAGAGTACGATCAAGTTTATGCTAGTAACCCCGATGGCATTGTTTCAGGGTCAATCAAATGGCCGAACTATATGGGAAATTTGCAGCGGGGTTGGTTAGGCGATCGACCTGTTTCTGATGTGATTGTTAAGTTGGATGCAGTCACCCAAGACTACGAGTTTGGTGATATTAAACTATCACCCTTGGACGAATTTAAGCATCAGTTACAAGTAATGATGGCTCGCTACCGCACCGGGGATGGTGACGGTGCAGCATTGGTTTCACCAGCAGAGTCCTGTGTACAAGACTCCAATCAAGGGCTGTATGTAGCCATCCAACAGATAGAAGATGAAGTGAATGCCAATCCTGACATTCAAGAGTGGTTGAAAAGTCATCCAGCAGACCCCCAAACTCAGCGATTTCAACAATTATCCGAGTTGGGACAAGCACTAGAAAAACAGCTGACTCCCCTAGGAATTGTTCGTAGTGACTGGAAGGAAAATGCTGAAACCTTGGTGGGAGTTGCTACCAGTGACAATCCCATTATCCCGATCATTAGAGGACTTACTAGCTGGCGCACTATACTACCACGACGTGGTCATGACGAAATCGCTAGTCTTTTGTTAAACCATGGCGCTAAACTTTGGGTTATCCGCACTAATCAAGTGGGAGGATTCGATCCCGATATTATCCCCTATGCTCCGACTACGTTATTTTAGAATGAAGAATGAAGAATGGAGAATGAAGAATGAAGAATGGAGAATGAAGAAGGGAAAATGGAGAATGGAGAATGAAGAATGGAGAATGAAGAATGAAGAATGGAGAATGGAGAATGAAGAATGAAGAATGGAGAATGGAGAATGAAGAATGAAGAATGAAGAATGGATAATGAATAATGGAGAATGGAGAATGGATAATGAAGAATGGAGAATGGATAATTCTAAATTCTTAATTCTTAATTCTTAATTCTAACTTAATTCTTAATTCTAACTTAATTCTAAATTCTTAATTCTTAATTCTTAATTCTAAATTCTTAATTCTTAATTCTAAATTCTTAATTCTTAATTCTTAATTCGACCTTGACCGTGCCATAGTGGTCAAGCGTCTTAGCAAAGGTTGCAGCATCTCAGGAACTGCTGTATCACCAATTTCCACAGTTTTTTTCCGTCCAGCGATTTCTACTGTCAGTTTGTAGCTAAACTGATCGGCACCTGGTGTTGATGACATCAGCTGTGCTGGTAGCTCAAAAAAACTAGTAGTATTCAGCAGACCTTGCAACTGATCAGCTTCTTCTGGCGATAGGGATTCAGTATCAACCTCAGTTGCCATATTCATCCCCATAAAACCGCCACTACGCTCAAAGTATATTTTCATAACACCCCCATAGTCTTTACTTCTTAGATCTTGCACCATAGTGACAGGACTTACGCACAGAATCCATGGGTAGGGTGGGCAAAACCTTGCCCACGCTACGGGAACGCAAACTGGCTGCATCGGTAACAGCCACTGCCCACCCTACAAGGGAAGAACTGGTATTTTATGTTTTGGCTACTCCCTAAGAGGGGGTGAAGAAAGACCTGATAAAGTCTGGCGCACCTGCGGCGCATCCTGGGGGTTCGGGGGGTTGAGGGGTCGGAGGCTGTTCAATAATCTCAACACCTACCTCTTCCCAACCTTTACGGACAGCTTTTTGTTCCAGGCTGCCAACACCAAATCGGTCTCCTGCCACCTTGTATGTCTCTCTGGCAGCATCCTCAAAATCTGAGGTGGAACCCAGCTTATCCCTCAAGGTAAGATACCAGATCCAACCGGCCTTGTCCCAAGCGTATCCACCAATGTCCAGAGCAGCAATGTAGAAGGCTCGGTTGGGGATACCAGAATTGATATGAACCCCACCATTATCTTGAGACCCGGTGTAGATGTCTCTCATATGACCTGGTTGAGGGTCTTTACCTAGTCTGGGGTCGTTATAAGCACTCCCTGGTTCTTTCATGGAGCGAATGCCTGTAGCATTGACATTCTCAGTAAACAGACCAGCTCCAATCACCCAATCCGATTCACTAGCAGTTTGGTTGAGTGTCCGTTGCTTAACTAGGATGCCGAATACATCAGCGAAGTGTTCGTTGAGAGCACCTGGTTGATTCCGATAAACCAGTCCCGCTTCATATTGGATCACCCCATGGGTCAGCTCATGGCCAATAATATCGATGGCGATGGTAAAGCGATTGAAGAGTCTCTCCTCTTCTGGCAAATCTTCATCCCCATCCCCATAGGTCATCTGTTGACCATTCCAGAAGGCGTTGTCAAAACCCCGCCCATAATGAACCGTTGAGGTCAACACCATCCCGCGATCATCAATCGAGTTCCGCTCGTATATGTCACGATATAAATCAAAGGTGGCTCCAGAACCATCGTAGGCTTCATCCACTGCTGTGTCACCTGTGGCTGGGTCTCCTTCCCCCCGGACTTCACGGCCAGGTAAACGAGTTTGGTAGTCTGCATGGCAGATCACCCGTTGTTTGGCTGCTCCTTCTTCTCGGGAACTGGGTCGTGTGGAGAAGTCAGCTAATTCCTGGCGCACTCCACGGAACTGACCAGATTCCACTAGGGCGCTCAATGCCCGTTCTCGCTGTATAGGGCTTCCCTGTTCTGAAACTTCCCGCAGCATATACGCCGGAACTATACAGTGCAAAGGGTTGTGGTGGTGATGGTGGTGATGGTGGTGATGGTGGTGATGGTGGTGATGGTTTATCTTGGTAGACATAGTATTATTTAAGTCTTTTTGCTATTACTATGATCGCCGTTGCTAGGGCAGGTTTTTTGTCAAGTTTTATTGCCAGAAGCAACACCTTGGAAGCCTTGCCAGCCACTTTTAATCATAGCGAAGTCAACTCAAAACAGTTTCTGATTTATAGCATTGCTTAATGGTAGGATGATTGAGTCTGTTTTATCTTGCCTTACTTCCAGTCTCTTCACCCTGTTTCAGAGTTTCATCAATCATCCCCCCAAATGAGCAACCCCTTTATCTGTGGTGTCTCGATTGAAAAAATCGATACCCAAATTAGCATTATAGGTTAGATTTCCGAGGGTTTAACTTTTTGATACAACAATCGTTACAATATAGTCGGATTGTATTATTTTTTCCTGATTAGTCATTGGCAAGGGTTCAACATTTTTTAATGTCATGGAATAGCCATCAAAATTTTTAACAGCTAAATTGTCTTGGGCTGCTCTGAGGGTTAACTCAACCTCCTCTGGTTTTGAGTTCTCCTTGACAACCTCGAAGGCAATGGTGACTTGTCCTGGTTGCACACAGACTACATCAGCTGGGCATCTGGAATCCTCCACTATATCCAGAACCTTAACTTGCATCGTTTTCGATTCCATTAATGCCATCTGATCGATATGGAGTTTAATCTCTTGATTTAAATCCGCCTTAACCAAATTTTCGGTTGGTTGAATCTCTTGATTTAAATCCGCCTTACTCACATTTTCTGTTGGTTGAGTACAACCGACGATCATCGGTTGAATCAGACTACAAATGATAATCAGTTTGATGAACCCTGAGACTAAAGCTAATCCTTTCAATTTCGTCATGATTGACCACCCCAAGTCTGTGTAACTGTAAGCAGTAAGCCGTAAGCCGTCAGCCGTCAGTGGTCAGTAGTCAGTGGTCAGCGGTCAGCGGTAACCCGTTCGCTGATAGCTGATAGCTGATAGCTGATAGCTGATAGCTGATAGCACCTCAAGTAGCGTGCGCGTAGCGCATTAGCTTACGTGTAACTTAGCAATCAAACCACTAACGGGCTAAAAACCAGATCGTTCTTCAATTGAAGTTATCTGAAATTATCGAGTTAGTTACTCTTTGTATTATTGCTATTTTTTTTTTATTAGTTGCATTATCACCAACACTGTACCCTTTAGGATAGAGAGTTAATGAAATATACAGGCAATAATCCCCCCAGCTCAAGGCTGGTCAGGGTAGCATTTTTGCCTCTACTTATTTTACCCTACTAATTTTAAAGGATTTTATCTTAATTGACACAATAAGAGACCGAAAAATCCTCAAGACCCTAATCGTGACTGTAATCTGATGGTAACCATTCAGCCCCGTGATACCGAGTTGCATTCAAAGAGAGTAGATTAGTTGGATAGGGAGATGGGGAGATGGGGAGATGGGGAGATGGGGAGATGGGGAGATGGGGAGATGGGGAGATGGGGAGATGGGGAGATTGGGAGATTGGGAGATAGGGAGATGGGGAGATTGGGAGATTGGCGGAAGAGAAAGTTGTACCTTTGACCGCAACTTAGTATGAATCAGCTATCAGCTAGTTATGAAGGGTAACATAACTGAGATATTCCAAACCGGGTCACGAAAAAGTGCCCTATTTTAAAAAACGATTAGGGCTGAGTCTCTTTATTAATCCAGCATTATCTGATTTTAGCTAAGACGTGAATGCTGAGGTCTGATTTGATTACAATATCTTGCGATTTATTAATTAACGTAAATTTATGGGAACTCCCACAAGCCAAAACCCCGCGTTTTTAAACCACCGGATGTAGGCTAGCTGCGACTTTAGTCGCCTAGACACAATTTTGCCACAAAGGATTGACAATACCTCGCGTAGAGTATTATTTAGATATGGGTACAGGCTGAGAAACCGAGGCGCAACCGGGAGAGAAACCCGCCACTGCTTGACCTAAAAGAAGTAATGCCCGGAGGGCAGGGAAAATCCTCCTTTCTTGATGCAGTCGCTCATGGGGGAAACCCCCAAGACCGCGCTGCATCGCTAAAAACCCAACCATCAACTAACAATTGGTGTGTGAACTCAGCAAAAACACTTTGAGAAAACAACGGTACGGCGGGGCACGCCGAAACCAGGTGAAACAGGGAAGCAACGAACTCTATAAGACACTTCTCAAAAAGTAACTAAACGCCTAAGGAGACTAGCCCGCTGGGTCTTTCGTGAACTGAACTAAAATCTTAGTCTTGACGGGATTTCGGTTTAGATATTGCCATTTGGACACGGAGGTTTAAGGCCGGTCGTAGATCTAGGAATCCCCGTCACAAAGTGAGCGGGGAGTGTCAACAATCCAGGAACTTGCAACAATGAATTTAAATCAATTAACTGGTAACTAAGGGTAATTGCTATTTGACGATCAATACTCTTACCCATAAGCCGGTCTTGTATAGGTTGGTCACGTTTTTCAACAGCCATAACACTTATCAAGACCAAGCTTAGATACCAAGCTTAGATATTGTTTCAGTTTATGGAACATCATGACTAAAAGTTTGTTAAAAATTTATCCCCTTGGCCATCTCAGTCTTGCTTTGGTGGAATGGGTATTACTGGCATGGGCGATTCGCTTGTGGCGTCGCTCAACTAGTCTGGCCATGATTGTCCTGCCCATTGTGCTAGCAAGCATTAGCTATGACAATCTAGTTTTGGCCATGGGGAGCCTGATTGGTAAAGGAGATCTCCTGAAATCACTGAGTATGGTACGCTTCCTGTTACACTTCTTAGTGGTGCCCCTATTTATTGTAATTGCTGTTGAGCTAGCTCACCGGGCTGGAGCAGTTTGGGCTAATACAATTGTACGAGTGTTATCCTGGGTGCTTGCCCTAGGACTGGGTGGGTATGAAGTGGCGACCCACTTTGTTGGCCTAGAATTGGTTCCAGTCACCTTTGCTGGTACCTTGCGCTACACAGTGGCGGAAGTGAGTGGTCCACCAATTGTAACAATTTTGGTCAATTTGTTCGTGCTGCTGATTGGTATCGGCATCTGGGTCAGGCTGAAATGGCCATGGCTATTTGTGGGAACCTTGGTTGCCCTAATTGGCAACGCTGTACCAATCTCTCGAGTTGGTACCATCGTCGGTAGCGCCTCTGAATTCGTCATGGCTCTGAGTTTGCTGTTAACTGAGCGGCGGACACAGTTTGTCCGTGCCCAACTCGGCTCAAGTGAAAAGACAATGAAGGTTGAAGGTTGGGTTGAAGGGTGAAGGTTGAAGGTTGGGTTGAAGGTTTAAGGTTGAAGGTTGGGTTGAAGGTTTAAGGTTGAAGGTTGGGTTGAATGTTGAAGGTTGAATGTTGGGTTGAATGTTGAATGTTGAATGTTGGGTTGAATGTTGAATGTTGAAGGTTCAAGGTTGGGTTGAATGTTGAAGGTTCAAGGTTGGGTTGAATGTTGAAGGTTCAAGGTTGGGTTGAATGTTGAAGGTTCAAGGTTGGGTTGAATGTTGAAGGTTCAAGGTTTAATAACCTGAAAGCTGAAAGCTGTAACCTCTAAGCTCTAACCTGTAACCTTCAACCTGTAACCTGCAACCTGCAACCTGTAACCTTCAACCTGTAACCTTCAACCTGTAACCTTCAACCTGTAACCTGTAACCTTCAACCTCTAACCTTCAACCTGTAACCTTCAACCTCTAACCTGTAACCTTCAACCTCTAACCTCTAACCTTCAACCTCTAACCTTCAACCTGTAACTTTCAACCTCTAACCTCTAACCTTCAACCTCTAACCTTCAACCTGTAACTTTCAACCTTCAACCTTCAATCTGTAACCTGCAACTTACTTATCCTTAAAGATATTACTGCCATGAATACCGAATTTAAATTTAGACCAATTCCCTTTGCTTGGGTTGCTATCCATCCCAAGCCGATAGGTGTTGTTCAATTGATTGGTGGTGCGTTTTTCGGAAGTTTTCCGACAATTTTTTACCGGTATATCGCCAAGCGATTATTTGAATCAGGTTATACCGTTGTTGCCAGACCGTTTAGATTTACCTTCCGCCATTGGCCTGTAGCAATTGGTTTGGTCAAAGAACAAAAAGCCCTATTCAATGGAATTTTTGAAGAAGCAAAAAAATTGGGCTATGAGTACAGTATCTATGAAGAAGACCCCTCTGCCAGAGGGAGTAATTATTTTTGGTTAGGTCACAGCCTAGGAACAAAATATATCGCACTTTTAGAGCTTTTAAGTGATTTGGAGTTCAAAAAAGTTCAGGGAATTCTGGGAAATTGTGTGGGTAAAGATCAAGAGAAGCAGATTGAAGATAGCCTCAAAAACGCTGAGATAAAAGATATTTCTTTGATCAATCAACCCTCTGTATTAATGGCTCCTGTTATTAGTGGTACCCGTAGTGCAGTTCCTGTTCCATTCATCGCTGATTTAGTAGACAGACTTGGTTTCGGGGTGTTACCCAAACCCAAACAAACCTATTGCTTGATTAAAAATAGCCGTTTATTTAATCTTACTGCTTTAATTAGCTTCAGTAAGGATAAGATTGCTCAAGAAGCTGGAACGGTACGTTGGCTACAACAGAATTTACCAAATAATCCCTTTCCACTCATTGATGAGAAACTTCCTGGTAAGCATTTGACTCCCCTCGGTTGGCTCCGGGGAAATGATCAACTTGCGGATACGGTTATTCAAGTTATCACAAAACTAGCTGATCGAGTCTAAGGGAGCAGGGAACTTCGGATCAGGGAATAGGGAACAGGGGGAAGAGTATCGGAAGTGTGGGAAGTGTGGGGAGATGGGGAGATGGGGAGATGAGGAGATGAGGAAGGGGTCAACCTACAACCTCTAACCTCTAACCTCTAACCTCTAACCTCCAACCTGCAACCTCCAACCTCCAACCTTCAACCTCCAACCTCCAACCTCCAACCTCCAACCTTCAACCAAATAACCTCCAACCTCCAACCTTCAACCAAATAACCTCCAACCTCTAACCGTCAACCGCTAAAAGCTGTGCCATTGTAGTAAGATGGAGAAAGTAAAGAATTGTTAAAATCAACGAACCATTAAATTCATGGCTATATTTCGTCAGTACATTGCTCCCCTACTGGCACTACTAGGCTTCTTAATTGCCCTATTGGCAGTCAGTTCTCGGATCTTTTTACCGAACGATATGCTAGCCCCTGCACCGATTGAAGAAGTTGACGCTGCCAGCATTCAAGCACCAGTATTCGCTCAGCTGGTTGTTAACCAAAATTTCGCGAAAATTGGTGAGTAAGCCATTGTTAGCAGGCTACCAGCTACGACTGGGAACGGTACGAGAACGGGCAATTTTGGTGAAGTTCATGGAGTTCACTTACCAAGAGCTTTTCCCAGAACAAAATGATTTTTCTCACCTGGCGAAGACTGTTAAACAGTACTTTTCCAGAGAAACCCCCCTGTGGTGGGTTACAGTAGCGGATCGGAAAGTTTCTAGGAAAGGGTCTATTGTAAATCATCCTTTGCCAGTGGGTTGTCTGTGGATGGGCAATGGGGTTGATCAGGCAAATGGCGATCGCTATGGCTATATCTTTTTACTGTACGTCATGCCAGCACACCGCCGTCAAGGCATTGGTTCAGCACTGATGCAGCACGCTGAAGCTAGGGCAAGGGCAAGAGGCGATCGCCAACTTGGACTACAGGTGTTTCAATCGAATCAAGTCGCTTTGAACCTTTACCAGCGACTGGGTTTCCGCACCCAATCTCTGTGGATGGTTAAACCATTGCACAGAAAATACTAATGAAGACTCTGGTAGAATCAGGCAAGATAAGGTAGGTTATCAGGCATGTATGACGATGATGATCTGAGTTTATTGGATAATACGGCTTTACTAGAAAGCCCTTTAGATGACATAGAGCCGATTGAAGATGAGTTAGAAGCTTCCAAACCTGATCCAGAGGAAATGCTGGCTCTGTTAACGGCACCGGAAAGCCAACAACGGATGCTAGCAGCTCGTGCCTTTTGTGAGTTGCAAGATGAGCGGGCAATTCCCCATCTGATTAACCTGTTAAATGATGTTTGTCCTTTGGTACGGGTAAGTGCTGCCTATGGTCTCGGGCACAATCCCAGTCCCACGGCAGTAAAGCCCTTGATTGACCAGCTAACCGTTGATTGGAACGGTTATGTCCGTAAAGGGGTTGTTTGGGCATTGGGGAACTGTCGCGATCGCCGTGCTTTAGCTTCTCTAATTGATTCCCTCAAAACGGATATTCCTGCAGTGCGTTTGTGGGCAGCTAGTGCTCTGGCGCAAATGGCAGAGTTAGATTATGAAGAAGTAATCGCATCGATTCCGCCCTTGATTACTGCTTTAAGGAAAGACCCAGTAGCAGCAGTGCGCAGTAATTGTGCTTGGTCTATCGGGCAACTGTGTCGGGAATTGCCCTCCAATGCGGTTTACGCTGGTGCTATTGATGCTTTAATTGAAGCAATTGCTGATGATCAAGACCTAGGGGTACAAGAAGACGCCAAAGCTGCCCTCTTGAAAGTGGGAGACCCCCGTGGACTTCAGATGATTGAAATGATTGACATGGAAGGGTTTTTGTAAAGGTTTTTGTAAATGGGCTTGGTATAGCCCTGGGCCTTTGCCCACACTCTTCTCCCTCCCTGTTCAAGCCTTATGCTTTTAAGGCATCTTGCGCTACACTAGCCACCTGCTCAACACTGTCATTCGCTAATGTTTCTAGGGCTGCCCTAGCTTCTTCTCCTCCCAGATTAATCAGTGCTTGTACTAACCGGTAACGAATTTGCCAGTCGGAATTAGTGGCAAAGGGAATCAGCAGAGGCACAGCCCGGGGGTCTCCCAATTCTCCTAAGGAACTAATGGCGGCTGTTTGGATTAAACTGGTATCGGATTTGAGAGCCTCTTCTAAAAGTTGAAATGAACGGGGTTCACCTAGTTCCCCTAAGGCAGCAATAATACTAAATTTAATGATCCACTCAGTGGTTTGGTTATAGGTTTGCTCTAAATCATCATAGGCTTCGGTGAGCTTCAAGGCACTCAAGGAATCTGCTGCTGCTGCCTGAACATCTGGTTCTGGATCATTCAAAAGGCGATCGCGTAATAGGGTCAAAGATACGGTTAAATCCTGATGACCTAAGGTATGGAGCTGGCTCACTGCCCCATATCGTATCCGAACATTGTTATCGTTAACCAAGGGTATAATTAGCTCAAATGCCACCGATGGTTCCAGCTGGCGTAGTTGGTTTAATCCACTAATGCGGTGGCCAAAATCCGATGAATTCAGCAGCTCTTGGACAGATTCACGAGTAACGCTCATGGGTAAATTGCTCAATATCTAGCCAAAACTCAACTTACCATGTTAGTTGTTCACCGTGAACACTGTTTGTCATAGACAGTTCCCTTAATTCTTTAACTCAGCTGCCATGGCGCGGACAATATCCCCAGAGGTCAGAATTCCAATCACTTGCTCTGCCTCATCTGTTACTGGTAAATGGTGGATTGATTTTTCCTGCATCAACTTAGCCGCTTTCCGTAAGGGTTTATCCGGTTTGATGCTCATGGGATGACCAGTCATTACTTCCCCAGCGGTTTGTCCGAGTGCTTTATGGAGTTCTTGGTCATAACGGGCAGGATTTTCTAAGTAAATCACGCTGTCGAGAAACATGATATAGACTGGCGGTTCTACTCCTGTCTCCTGCCACAGCAAGTCAGCTTCTGAAATCACTCCTACCAATTTGCCTGCTTCGTTAACCACTGGCAAGCCACTGATGCTTTGTTCAGCAATAATTTTGATGACTTCCTTGATCGGTGTTTGGGGCTGCACCACGATCGGCTCGCGGGTCATAACTTCAGCAACAGTTTTGGCCATAGTTGGGTTTGTAAAAGTTTTGAATGGTTTAGCAGGTGATAACTTTATTCTCCCACTGGCTTAGTCTAGAAGGTGACAGCAGTCTGAAAACTTTATTGTTCATTAAGCTTTGACCATTCAACTCGCTCCCCAAAAGCTCCGCGTTAATTCTATTGCCCCAGGGCCAATCGAAACACCCCTCTGGTCAGATGTTGGTTTAACACCAGAACAACTGCAATCCGTTGCTAAGCAGGTCAATAATCGCCTCATCCCAGAAGAAAGATTTTGATTCACCAGCAGATATTGCTAAAGCAACCGTTTTTCTTGCCTTGCTGAATCTTCGCGCTGAATAGGAGTAGAGTGGGTATCCTGCCCGCCCGAAAATATATTGAAACTGGCAAGATGCCAGTTCTACGCAAGATGCCAGTTTCATGCTTATTGCCCATTCCACAGGTGCGACCCGTAAATTGAAAATGCGATTGACCTTGGCCCAAAGGCCACGCTAAAAGCGATTGACCGTAGGTCACGCGGGGCGCGATCGCTATGTAAGTATATGCGCGTAGCGCTAATCGCTGACCGCTGATAGCTGATAGCTGATAGCTTACATCGCTATTGTGATTACTTGACATTTAAGGCAATTACCACATCTCCTAGAAAATTTTCTGGATTAAGAAGGCAAATAATCTGGAAAAAACTCCTGTTTCATCCGTTCACAATATTGACAGAGATTTTTGAATTGAGATACGCGATCAATAATCATACTCTTGAAAGGAGGTAAAATCATGTTTCCAATATAACCATAAGCCGTTGCATCTAAAGTGGTCGGTTTATCCCCCATAAAAAATGGTTTATCTGCTAAATAATCAGACAGGGCTTGAAAATCAGCATTAATAATTTGACAAATTTCCTTCTCGGAGTGACGACCCATTCCCTGTTCATAAATCTGATTAGAAATGGACTTTCGCACCTGTTGGAAAAACTGTTCCGATTCTGGTGTCGAGCTTCCATCAAAATAGAGATTCGTTAATGCTTGTTTGTATACTTGCCAGTTTTCTTCAATGTTCATACTAATATAAACCTCTCCCCAATACGTATTTTCTTTCAGCATCCGCCGAAAAGCTAAGGATATTGCTTTTTCGGTTGAGGTCAAATCGCGGTCAGGATCTATGCCCTCTTTTTCCTTAAGCATCTCGATAATTAGGGTGGAGTCTCCGATCAGTTTTCCTTCATAGTCTATAAACGGAACTTTGCCTTTGGGAGCTTTAGCAAAGTCCTTAGGAATCTCGATATCGTAAGCAATATTAGCTATACGCAGCCAAGTTTCCAATTTCATACAGGGTGGACTAATGCTCGGTAATCCCCAGAAAGGTGGTGCCTTATACAAAGTAATCATAAAAGTAAATTTGGTTCGATATTACCAATAACTATTATAGCAATTATACGACTTTTGAGGTACAAATTTCTGGTTTTTATGGAGCAGGGAGCAGGGAGCAGGGAGCAGGGAGCAGGGAAGAGGGAAGAGGTGAAAAATAATGTGTACCTCATAGCTACGAAAAACGCTATATAATGAATGGTAAAATGATAATAATTTATTAAATTAATCTAGTCATTATCGAATCAAAACCTCTAATATAGTCTACAGTAATTTTTTGTTTTTTTTGCAATTATTTTATTTATATTACTCGGTTTGAGCAATTTTTATTATATAAAATAAAATAAAGCACTTTTTAACCTAATGAGATACACATAATTTTTCTCTTTCCTCTTCTCTGCTCCCTGCTCCCTACTCCCTACTCCCTTTCCCATACTTAATCTTTGATTTTTCAACTAACTCACGAACTAGAGAGGCTAAACGCTTTCCACTATCTCTAATCGCAAGACTAGCTGCTTTGTGTTTCATATCTTCTAACCTAGTTGGTGACTTTAGTAAAGCCAGCACCTCCTGTTCTAAAATTTCCTGAGTCAACTGCTCTTGACGAAATACGAAAGCAGCACCAGAATCCTTAAAGCTAGCTGCATTGAAAGCTTGATGGTCTTCCGCTGCATAAGGGTAGGGAATCAGAATGGCTGGTGTTTCAGTTATCGCTAGCTCCGTTAAGGTTCCGGCACCAGCACGGCTAATGGCTAAGTTTGCCCGTTGCAGTAATGGTGCCATCTGGTCATAAAAGGGCATAGACAGGTACTGAGGATGGCTAAGAGTGTTAGCCTCTGGGTCTTTTTCTCCAGTTAAATGAACAATCCAAGCACCAGCTTCAAACCAGACGGGAGCACATTGGCGCACTAGTTTATTCACTGCCACTGCTCCTTGGGAACCCCCAACCACCACAATCAAGGGTACCTCTGGTGGAATCGGGAGTTCCAGTGCCTGAGTCAGTTGAAAACTATCGCGCACTGGTGTACCAACGGTTACAGTTTTAATCCGGGGTAGGTACTTGGAGGCGGCTTCAAACCCTAGGGCTACGGTATTGCAAAAGGGACTCAGCCACCGGGTTACTTTTCCGGGAATAGCGTTAGATTCATGTATAATAGTAGGTAGACCCTGCAACCGTGCTGCCATAATTGCAGGTCCAGCAATGTAACCCCCAGTGGTGAATACACCATCAAATTTACCCTCTTTCAGCAGTTGCCGCACTTGCCAAATTGAACTGACCAGGCCGGTAACGATGCGCAGAGTACCGAGACCAAAGCGTTGTTGAAAGCCTTCTACGGCAATGGTGTGCAGGGGGTAGCCTGGTGGTAGCAACTCATTTTCAATGCGGTCAGGAACACCTAGCCACTCGATAGTGTAATTGGGTAAGTGTTGGGCTACTGCGAGGGCGGGAAATATGTGTCCCCCCGTACCACTAGCGGCAATCAGCAATCGAATGGGTGACTTAGACACGGCTATCGGTCTCCTTGATCAATTGGGTGAGGGACTTTATGTGTTGGGTTAATGGGAGTCTGGATCCCCCCTAACCCCCCTTATTAAGGGGGGAATGGAGTAGGGAGTAGGGAGTAGGGAGTAGGGAGTAGGGAAACAATCCTGGATGGGATTGGACTAGACATAGGCTAGCAAACCAGATTTGGTATCATTGGTGAAACGTTGATGGTTGATTGGTTAGTGGGCTGACTCCAAAGGATTACCTTTCTCCAATCACCAATTATCAATTACTAATTACTAGTTACTAGTTACCAGAATTACCAGTTACCAGTTACCAGTTACCAGTTAACGATTACCAATGACCAATCCAGCAACCTTACTGCAACGACTATCCCAGTCTTTTACTACTAAAGTCAAGTCTATGTCTTGGGACTGGTCAGTATTTGTACTATTAACGGCAGGGTTGACCCTCGGCTCTCCTCTGAAAGCCGAAGCAGATAGTCCGGAAACGGCACCGCCTCAGCTTAAAGATACCCTCAGCCAAATTGATCGCTTCGCTAATAGCAAGGATGTTGAAGGGTTGCTGGAATTCTATAGCGCTAATTTTGCTAACTCCGATGGCTTAAGTCGGGATTTGATGGGAGAAGCGTTGGTTCAATTGTGGCAGCGCTACCCTGTGTTGAATTACCGCACGGAACTGACGGATTGGCAGCAAGAGGGCAACGCAATTGTGGCAGAAACAGTGACTTATATTACTAGTAACGAACAGGATGCTACTAAGACCAAATTTGAATCGACTTTGCGATCGCGTCAGCGCTTTGAAAACCAAAAAATTGTCTATTCAAAAATTTTGGCAGAGCGATCGCAAATCACATCAGGAGCCAATCCTCCTAATGTAACGGTGAAGTTACCAGAACAAGTCCGTATTGGTCAGCGATTTAATTTTGATGCCATTGTCACCGAACCCCTTGGAGATGATTTGCTGCTGGGAGTAGCTATAGAAGAATCCGTCAGCCCACAGCGCTATACTAATCCCACTGATATTGACCTGGAATCTTTGGCTGCCGGGGGAATTTTTAAGGTTGGCCGAGCCCCACTGTTACCAGAAGACCGCTGGATTTCAGCGATATTAATTCGGGGGGATGGCATGATTATGATTACTCGACGGTTACATGTGGTTGAGTGATTAGGTTTGAAGGGAGTAGGGAGTAGGGAGTAGGGAGTAGGGAGTAGGGAGTAGGGAATCGGGAGTAGGGAGTCGGGAGTAGGGAGTCGGGAGTCGGGAGTCGGGAGTAGGGAGTCGGGAGTAGGAAAATGAAACAGCCCTGCTCGTCATGAGGGACTGCATCAAGAGAGTATCAAAATCAAGATAGAATCAAATCTTATTACTATTCCCGATTCCCGATTCCCGATTCCCGATTCCCGATTCCCGATTCCCGATTCCCGATTCCCGATTCCCGATTCCCGATTCCCGATTCCCTACTCCCTACTCCCGATTCCCGATTCCCGATTCCCGATTCCCTACCTTTACAGATAAATTTTAAACTTGGTGCAAGGATTTCTAAACTTAAACAAACCAGCAGGTTGGACATCCCACGATTGCGTTGCTAAAGTGCGGCGTCTGCTACGGCTGAAGCGAGTAGGCCATGGAGGGACCCTTGACCCAGCTGCTACGGGGGTTTTACCGATAGCTCTGGGTAAGGCAACCCGACTGTTGCAGTATATGCAGCAGGATAAAGCCTACAAGGCTACCGTGAGACTGGGAGTGAGGACAACTACTGATGATTTGGAAGGAGAGGTGATTGCTACTCAGTCTGCAGCCGGGTTGACTCTGGAGTTGGTCAAGGGTTTCTTGAAACAGTTCGAGGGCACCATTCAGCAAGTGCCACCAATGTATAGCGCTATTCATATCAAGGGTAAACGGCTCTATGATTTAGCCAGAGCTGGTGAAGTGGTAGAGGTACCAGAACGAACGGTAGAGGTTGAGAAGATCGAGGTTTTGGATTGGCGTGGCGGGGAATTTCCGGAAATTGATTTAGCGATCGCATGCGGCCCTGGCACCTATATTCGCTCCATAGCCCGGGATTTGGGAGATGCCCTCGAAACCGGTGGTGTGCTGGCCGCTCTGACTCGTACTCGCAGCAGTGGTTTTGATTTAGCCGATAGTCTGAGATTAGAAGAATTGACCCAACAGCTGGAAAAAAGCCTATTCCAGCCAGTGTCCCCTAGTGTAGCTTTGGGGCACTTACCCTCTGTCACCTTGTCCGCTGATCAAGCCCGTCGCTGGTGTTTAGGACAGCGTATCTCTGGGGATGATACTCTAGTTAAAGTCTCTACCCTTGAAACCTCCACAAGTCCTGTGCAAGTGTACCACGAAGATGGCAGTTTTTTGGGTATTGGTAAAGTTATTTCCTCAAGCTCTGGGGTTTTGTTAGCTCCTCAAATGGTTTTTGTTTGATGCTATAGCAGAGGGAGTAGGGAGCAGGAAACAAAAATTATCACAATTGATTTATGATACCTATAGTTTATTGAATTGAACAGGACTTATCTAAGCTGAGTTAGACATAACAAACTATTCTAATATTGACAAGATTAAAGTCAGTAATATTGAGTTATAATTGAGGTTATAATAAACAAAAATCAAATTATTTTTTAAGCCACAAACTAACTAAAAATCATTATTTATAGCAATCCTAAATCAATTGAGATAATGTTTGTTCCCTGTTCCCTACTCCCTGCTCCCTGCTCCCTGTTCCCTGTTCCCTATTCCCTACTCCCGATTCCCGATTCCCGATTCCCTACTCCCTACTCCCTACTCCCTACTCCCTACTCCCTACTCCCTTCAAATAAAAATGGCAAAAAGTAAATCGGGCACTGTTCAAGACCTAGTCACGGTTCAGGAAGCTGCTCAAATCTTGGGTGTCTCCTCCGATACCATACGTCGGTGGGAAAAGAAAAAGCTGCTCAGAGCAAAGCGGTCTGAACGAAACTACCGCTTTTTTGACATAGAAGAATTAAAACGAATTCAAAGGAAGTATCAAGGCCTAGTTACTGGGGTTGAGTTTCGTGTTCTAAAGAGCAAACCCACTAGCTTCAGAGTCATTGAGTTATTTGCTGGGTGTGGAGGCATGGCACTGGGCTTTGAGAACGCTGGCTTAACCACCAAGCTGTTAGTGGAGATTGATAAAGACTGCGTAAACACTCTGAAGCTGAATAGACCTTCCTGGACAATCATACCTGAGGATATAGCCAATGTTGATTTTACCGAATACAAAGACAATGTAGAAATTGTGGCTGGTGGGGTGCCCTGCCAAGCTTTCAGCTATGCCGGTCTGGGTAAAGGTTTTGACGATACTAGAGGGACGCTCTTTTTTGAGTTTGCACGGTGTGTCAAGGAAGTACAGCCCAAAATAGCACTAGTTGAAAACGTTAGAGGTCTGATCCACCATGACCAAGGCAGAACCTTATCCACTATGCTGCGAACTTTAGAGGATTTAGGCTACAACCCTGCCTATAAGTTGCTCAGAGCGCAGTTTCTAGATGTGCCACAAAAGCGAGAGAGGGTAATTATCATTGCGCTTAGAAGAGACTTAGACCTAAACGCAATATTTCCTAAGGAAAAGGACTACACTATTTCTCTGAGGGAAGTGCTCAAAGATTGCCCTAAATCAATAGGAGCACAATATCCTCGCCGCAAGAGAGAAATTATGCAGTTAATCCCACCAGGAGGTTATTGGCGAGACTTACCAATAGAGCTTCAGAAAGAGTATATGAAAAAGAGTTTCTATCTCGGTGGCGGCAAAACCGGTATGGCTAGGCGGCTTTCTTGGGAAGAACCTTCCCTTACTCTCACCTGTAACCCAGCTCAAAAACAGACCGAGCGGTGTCATCCTGAAGAAACACGACCCTTGACAGTTAGGGAATATGCACGTATTCAGAGCTTCCCTGATGATTGGGAATTTACCGGTTCTCTATCATCAAAGTACAGACAAATCGGCAATGCCGTCCCTGTTAATTTAGCTTACCACATTGGACGATGTCTGATTGCGATGTTGCAAGGGGAATTCGACCCAGAAACGATGCAGACGTGTTGAACTTTGGCTTCTGCCCTTACTAACCTCAATTTTTTTGATAATTAGTCAACCAAATATGATATTAATAATACTAGAGATATGACTACAGTATGACTGTACAAACCCAAAAACTATCACCGTTGAGACTAATACTAATAGTATTGATATCTTTAGTATTAGTCGCTATTGTTGCCATAGGAGCTACCTTTGCCCTTTCAGGAGAATCGTTGATGAAATTTCCAGGAAAACAACCTACCAATATTGGGATTCAGTCCTCAGGGCAATTAGCACCTTGCCCAAATACCCCTAACTGTGTCAGCAGCTATAGCCAAGATGCCGAGCATGGTATTCAACCTTTAGCTTACAACTCAACCCCTACTGAAGCAATTGCTAAGCTTAAAACTGTGATTGAAAACCTAGAACGAACACAAGTTATTGAAGAGAAAGACAACTATCTCTACGCACAATTCACTACTCCTTTAATGGGATTTGTGGATGATGTAGAGTTTTTGTTGGATGACAGTGCTAAGGTAATCCATGTTCGCTCCGCCTCCCGTTTAGGAAAATCTGATTTGGGAGTTAATCGGAAACGGGTGGAAATAATTCGAGCGAAATTGAGCTAATTTGTAAGCTATCAGCCGTCAGCTGTCAGCCGTCAGCCGTCAGCCGTCAGCCGTCAGCCGTCAGCTTATTTTATTCAAAAGCTGTTCGCGCAGCGTGCGCGTAGCGCATAAGCTGAAAGCTGATGGCTGATAACTGTTCGCGCAGCGTGCGCGTAGCGCATAAGCTGATGGCTGATACCTGATAGCTTAATGCTTAAGTTTCACCTACTTGGGCAACAGTTATACTGCTAAGATTAATCATTCCTAATTTTTTTTGTAATGGTTAATGATTCACTTTAATTATTACTTATTACTATCCCGTTGCTGGGCAGTGCCTAGCAACGGGATTGACTTGCTTATGTTATCTGTTTCAAGCACTGCCCACCCTACATAAACTATTTAAAATAACTAAATTTTCAAGTTTAGTTAACTAATAGTTAATTTATTATTAGCTTGACATACTCTCTAGGCTTTGATAGTTTGGTTCTGGCGGTTAATTATCTAACCAGTGCTGGCATCTGATACTCCGAAAACTATTTCTGGATATATCCCAAAATATAGTTTTGGGTGAAGCCGAATTGGTAATAATTACTGTTAGGTACCCCATTAAAAAAATGGAGAAAATTATCATGAAAAAGTTTGCATATCTTGTGGTTTCGTTGTTGTTGGTATGTTTTACCTTGCTTGGTGCTGCATCCCCAGCCAATGCTGGATATCAGGCACGATTTTCTGACTCTGGAACTACAGGACCACGTGTTGAATTCGGTGTAACTGAAAATGCTACAAAGTACATGATTATAGGAGCATACGGCAATATCAATAATATCGATACTAAGAATCGCCCTCTGAAAATATACTCTACTTCAAAGAATCCAATTACCATTCAGATCACTGAACTTCCTGATGCTTCTACTGCTCCTGCTGGTGCAGATTTAGAAAGTATTGTAATCGACAAGAATACTGGCAAGTTGTACATCACATCGTTTAATTAGCACTAGGCCTTAGGCACTAGGCATTAGTGGAATTTTGATTCCCTAGGGTAGGCTATTGCTTACCGTTTGAATCTGAACCCACATTCTTCATTTCCTGAGGAATGTGGGATATATTTTTTTGGTAGATTAACTACTAATTGATGGATATAGCAATTCTACGACTTGTGAGGTACAAATTTCTGGTTTTTAGGGAGCAGGGACTGAGGCCGTGGGCCACGCGGGGCGCGTTCGGAGCAGGGAGCAGGAAGCCGGTAATAGGTAATAGGTAATAGGTAATAGGTAAAAAATAATGTGTACCTAATAGCTAAGAGAAACGCTATAGTTCCATGTTTTACGATGTGATGATCAACACAATTGCTATAGGTTAATGAGGAGAAGACATTCCTACTCCCTACTCCCTACTCCCTACTCCCTACTCCCTACTCCCTACTCCCTACTCCCTACTCCCTACTCCCTGCTCCCTAAAACCTAGAACTTTGGACTTCACTAAATATAAAAATGCGATCAGGTACAACACATTCACAACAATTAGTAAGCTTTTACCTATCCAAGACTCAATCATAGGGAAACTAACAATTGTTGCTACTAACACCAACAATTTTTCCACTGTGGATACGGTATAACCATGATGCTTGGGGTCCCAGTAAGAGAAAGGACTAATAAAACGATAGTTACTAACAGGAAAAAAGTGCCGGTGAGCATCATCGTTGTGAACTGGTAAATCTAATAAGGAGTGCAGGATCATACTTAAACATAGAATTTCCCAAAGTTGCCATCCCCAGTAATGGCTGATGATTACTCCACACAAGGCTAGGGGAAGGGAATGAAAGGTAGCAACAAGGTTCTGCCAAAAGGGTAATTCGTAGGTTTGTGACCAAATTTGGTACTCAGATTGACGACGAATTAATTTTGCCCAGATGTAAAGAATAAAAATTGGTAAATCGGGTAAGATAGCACCAATTGTAATGGGTAAAGCTGCCTGAGGTTGAGTCTGGTGATTCAAAACAGCAAGGTTAATAATGGCGTGACTAGGAGTATTCAAGGGTTAGTTTGTTGATGAATTTGGTTGAGCGATATTGCTTATAATTTTAAGGCAATAGGCATGCTAGCAATAGGCATGCTAGCAATAGGCATGCTAGCAATAGGCAAGAGGCAAGAGGCAAAATTAAAGAGGGTTTTAAGGGATGCAGGGCTATAGGTTATAATAATCAACCAATGAAGTTGAAATTCTTGGTTCGTGTAAGATTGTGTATCAGCCGGATAATCCACTGCATTGTGGGGCTCGTTTGTGGATTGAAACCTTCAGTGATATTCAATTTATTGGTGGTAGTTTTCCGGCTAGTAGTTGAGGGGGGGGGAAGCAGGGTAAACGCATCTAATTGGCTGATTCCTATATATAGTGTTTTTAAAATTAACTAAACACTATATGTGAAAAAATAAATGTCAATAAGTGCAATAAGCTCTGGTTTATTGAGAACTACCCCCGGTTACCCAACAAGATGCGTTTACCCTGTTCTTATCCCGAACTCAGGTTATATTAGCGATCGCAAAGGAGCCACACTCATCGGCACTATTCGTTCACTATATGAAAGTCTCCTATGGCAGGAGGCACTTCAATTACCAGAAGTTCCAAGGGAGATTTACCTTCAATGGCTTGGTGCTTAACTCCTGGTTCGATTTTAATTAGGTCGCCTTTTTTTATCGGCTGTATATCGTCATCAAGGGAGATATGTCCTGAGCCATCAAGTACATAATAATACTCTGTGATTTTTTTGTGATAATGCTTTTGGGGCTTATCTACACAAAGATGTTTAATTGTAGCCGGTTCTTGAGATATGAGTATTTTAATCGTGCCACAGTGTCCTCTTTTTTGAGGAATGCTATCACTAGAAACTATCATTCTATATAGACCTCCGTTCTAATTTAAACCGATCATTGTTGTATTGTTTTTTTTATACCATAAATTTAAAAAAATCACAATGTCCATCGCTACTATTGCCGAACAAGGATTATCTCGTTTTTCCTGAAAATATTCTATAGCCTTTTTCAAAGATTTACTCATTGTATCATCAAAAATAGGGGAGATAATTGTTTTGATAATACCATTTTTTAAAACTACTACACGCCCTTCTCTTCGGTTGTGACCAAGAATAGGCTCGTAGAATCCAGCTACGGTTATACCTTTGCTATGATCTTCTACAGCCAATACACGGTAGCGGGTATGGGTATCTTCAGGAGCTTTCCAGAAGTGCTGCTGAGAGTATCCTGGAAAAAAGTATTTTATATTTCCCTCCATAGAAGTATATAGCACAACGTCGGCTTTATTCACCGCCCTATAGTGTTTTTCTACCATCGCCTGCTTGGGCAGATACTGCTTTTTGCCGTTGAGATCAATACATAGATCGCCATAAAACATATTCCCAATTTTTTCCGGTAGATATTCGTCTCCCAGAGCCATAACATTGGTCACTATATGTGAACCTTCATATCCAAAAGCATAAAAATGATTATCCAAAAAGCGACCATTAATAAAGTCATTAATTCTATTTTTTGTCATTTCAGATACAACTCGATTTGGGCTAAGCTCCATACATAAAATTACTTGTTTAATCTTCTCTGTTACCGATGATGATAGATAATTTTCGTTGACAATCAGCTTTCCCGAAAATCTATTAAGCAAATCAATCAAGGTTTTGATTTCGCCAGATTCACAAATCGGTTTTTCGACAATTATGTTGGCGCTATTGTCAATTTCTACAATAGTTTTAATTGTTTCAACGTGATATTTGGTTGGGCAACAAATATCCCAAAAAAAAGGCTTTAGTTCTGCCGCTTGGTCAAAACAACATACCTTTATTCCTCTTTTTGCTGCCTCTTTTTGTTTAACCGGATCGGGATCAATAATCCCCACAGTCTCTATCTCAAGATCGCGGAATATTTTTTCATGTAAGCTGGCTACATGCCCATCACCTACACGGACACAACTAAGTTTTTCAAACATTTGTAAAGTAATGTAGTCTACTTTTTAGATAAGAGCTGATTTGTCAACAAAAAATCCCAAAAAAAAATTAATATGAGCCATTTTTTCTGGCGTTTACCCTGTCGTTTATAAAGTAATTATTAAGAATCATCAATATGACCTAACCCAAGTCTGATCATGGCGGTATAAATCAGCGCTTCACTGACTTCTGGTAGCAATTCATACTCTGATGTTCGGATATTTCCTGGATTGCCCGTAAGGGAATTCCCGCGTTGCTTAGTTCGATGAGTTCTGTCCTGGGGAAACTGTCGATGCTGACTCCTTATATGCCCACCCGCTTACATTCTTTTCTGAGGATCCTGCTGGCGGCATCTGAGGTAATTTACCCTTTACCGTGTCTTCCTCGGAATAGGTAGTCCGATCATTTAGGGGGTAAGTTTCTCGAACATTTGTCAAGTAATGTACAATTTTATTATTTTTTTTCCAATGTATAATTTTATTATTTTTTTTCAATGGAATTATACATTACTCTCAATCAATCTGTCAATAGGCTGAGGGGGTCACCTCTTTAAATAGTACAAATGAACCACTTGCCAAGCAGTAGGCATAGATCACAGAAAAGGGCCTGCAAACAATAGATAGCTTGAACTTTGGTTTCAATTCTTGCCCACGCCCAAAGCGAGCGTGTACACCCTACTCGGATTGATGCCGAGTGCCTACCAACGGCATAGCTAAAGAGCGTTATTAGGATTGTTTTTAGAAGCTATAGGACATCCACTGCCAGAGTATTGTCAAGGTCATTTCAGCTAGGGCTTGCGGTTGGTACGACGATTGCCTAAAACTTTAACTGATCGGTTTGCTGGTGATGGTATTAGCAGATACCGCCTTCTGTAGTGTAGAATTTTGGCGAGGCATCCGCAAGCTCAGAGATCACCCTGTAGTTGGAGTCCGCCGTGACCGTAAACTGGTTGATGGACGCCAACTATCTAGTCTGTACAAGGGAGGGCAACAAGTTCGGCTTGAAGGCAAACCTTTTGTTGTTTCCATTTCTTGGTTCTATCTCAAACGTGACGGCAAATTGAACAAGGGTTTTGTCCTCTCTACATTACCTATGAAAGCCAGCACTATCAACTGGTGGGGCAAGGGCAGGTGGCCTATTGAGGGCTGGTAAAAGAGCTGGTAAGCACCGTTAAGCGACTGCATCCCTAGCTTGCGCAAACCAAACGCCAGGATGTACCGTTGGCTGATTTTATCAATGGTAGCCTACCTGTTGGCACACTGGGCTTATCTTTCTACTGATTCGACCACCTTGCCCGATTGGGGGCAAGTAGCTGAAAAAGCTCTCCACTCTATCCTCCCTCAGCTTGTTGTCTGCATACTATTAACTGATATCCTCCGATTGCAACCTCTGCTCCTTGCACAGGTAATTGATATCAACATTTCTTGGTGCAAGATGTGAGTTAGTAAACTTTTAGGTGCGACCCGTGGCGAATTTAATTCTTACAGGACTTACGCACTTACGCTATATATAGCGTGTAAAGTCGAGGAAAAACAAAATTAATCCCTAAAGGGGAAAAACCGATAAAGTAAATGATAATATCAAGGGAGAAACCAACTAAAAAAATAATGGGAATAAAGATTGGACAAGCTAGATTACTGTCAATATTTGTTGAGTAGCCAAAACAATTACACCATAACTAATTTGGCAGAGAATCTACCAAAAATAAGTCATGATCAAATTAACCGATATTTAAAAAACGAAAAAATTACTCCTAAGACGTTGTGGTTAAATGTCTAGGTGCGCTTTCCAATGGCCGGGGAACCCGGCCTTGGGTCGCACCTGAATATATTGAAGTAGATGAAAACGGCTATCTAGTATTTGACGATACAGTTTTGGATAAAAACCCTTCCCATAAAATAGAATTGGTGCGAAAACAATACAGTGGAAATACTCATAGTGTGGTTCGAGGAATAGGAGTAGTAAATTGTATATACGTTAATAGTAAAACCGGTAAGTTTTGGGTGATAGATTACCGGATATATGCTCCAGAACAGGATGGAAAAACCAAACTAGACCATGTAGAAGACATACTCAGAAATTGTTTCATAAGAAACTCCCCTTTAAAAGAGTATTAATGGATAGTTGGTATGCCACTCAAAGACTAATGGCCTTAATTGATAACTGGGAAAAAATCTACTACTGTCCCTTAAAAAAGAATCGATTGGTGGATGAAACAGGAGGTAATGAAAAATCCCAAAGAATTGACTCATTGTCGTGGAGTGAGTTAGATGTCAAACAAGGGAAATTGATTAAACTAAAAAAGTTTCCTGACCAGAAAAAGGTGAAGTGGTTTCGGGTTACTATTTCTACCAATAGAACGGAATACATTGCCACAAATGAACTAACTGCCTCAGATATTGAACAGGTAAAATCCACTTGTTCTTACCGTTGGAAAATAGAGGAGTTTCACCGGGAACTTAAACAAGCGATGCAGCGCGGTCTTGGGGAGGCAGCGCGGTCTTGGGGAGGCAGCGCGGTCTTGGGGGTTTCCCCCATGAGCGACTGCCGTGGTCTCCCCCATGAGCGACTGCCGTGGTTTCCCCCATGAGCGACTGCATCAAGACATTGACTGGCATACAATCTTGTCAGTGTCGTAAATCTCGAATCCAAAGAAACCATATTGCTTGTGCTATTTTGGTGTGGAATTTTCTGAAAAGACTAGCTTACTTGACTAAATGTACAGTTTATAAAATTAAGCACCAAAGTTTATCTTCATATTTAACTAAAGAACTTAAAAAACCTTCTTTAGTTATGAATTTAGTCTGATCAGAATCTACGACCTATCTGGTGTCTTTGCGTAAGTCCTGTCTTAATAGGTCAAGCGCACCTTTGCCTGTTGCCTGTTGCCTGTTGCCTGTTGCCTAAAGCCCTTGCGCGTAGCGCTATAACAACCCATTCCGCCTGATCAGTCAGGGTTAATTACTGTGTTGAATTCAACGTTAAAGTCAAAACGAAATTCAAGGTTAACGTCAAAACCAAATAAGCGTAAGCATTCCAACTCTCCCCTGCAGCGGCTGATGGGTTACGCTCAGCCCCATCGTTCCCTAATCGGGAAAGCGATCGCATGCTCAATCCTCAACAAAATCTTTGACTTAGCCCCTCCGGTCTTGATTGGGATGGCAGTGGATGTGGTGGTCAAACAAAAAGATTCCTTGATTGCCCATCTAGGAGTCACCGATATCTTTAGCCAACTGGTATTGCTGGCATTCCTGAGCTTTATTGTTTGGGGATTGGAATCCGTTTTTCAATATGCTTACGAACGATTGTGGCGGAATCTGGCTCAAACCATTCAACACGAATTGCGCCTAGATGCTTACTCTCATCTGCAATTGTTGGAACTAGCGTATTTTGAAGATAGCAGTACAGGGGGATTGATGTCTATCCTGAGTGATGATATCAACCAACTAGAACGCTTTCTCGATATTGGTGCCAACGAAATTCTCCAGGTAGCCACAGCCATTATTACTATCAGTGCGGGCTTCTTTATCGTTGCTCCCAATGTAGCTTGGATAACTCTGATACCTATCCCCTTTATCCTCTGGGGTTCGATTAGCTTTCAACGTCTGCTTGCTCCCCGTTATGCAGCAGTTCGGGAAAAGGTAGGGTTACTCAATGGACAGTTAGCAAATAATCTAACTGGGATTACTACCATTAAAAGCTTTACAGCGGAAGAGTATGAAGCTAAGCGGATAGAGTCACAAAGTCTAGGGTATCAGCACAGTAACCAGAAAGCGATCGCATTTTCTGCTGCCTTTGTCCCCTTGATTCGGATGTTAATCCTATTTGGATTTACCGGAATTTTGCTCTACGGTGGTAAGTCCGCAGCCGCCGGGGAATTAGCAGTAGGCACCTACAGTGTTTTAGTTTTCATGACTCAGCGCTTGCTGTGGCCATTAACTCGACTGGGTAACACCCTGGATCAGTATCAACGGGCCATGGCATCCACTACTAGGGTAATGAATCTGCTGGATACCCCGATTGCCATGCACTCTGGGGATACACCATTACCTAGGTCTGAGGTTAAAGGGGAATTGGTATTAAATAATGTCACATTTGCCTACCGTAATCGCCCCCCTGTGGTAGAAAACCTTTCCCTCCACATCCCAGCCACTCAGACTATCGCGATAGTAGGTTCCACAGGGTCTGGTAAAAGTACCTTAGTCAAACTGTTATTAAGACTATACGAAATCCAAGCAGGTTCGATAACTCTTGATGGCATTGACATTAGACAGCTCAGGCTCAAAGACTTACGCCATGCCATTGGTCTAGTTAGCCAAGATGTATTTTTATTCCACGGCACCGTAGAAGAGAATATCACCTATGGCACTTTTGATGCCACCACCGAGGAAATAGTTGCTGCCGCTAAGACCGCAGAAGCCCATGAGTTTATCATGCAACTACCCCAAGGCTATGACACCATTGTCGGAGAGCGGGGTCAGAAACTATCTGGAGGACAACAGCAACGAATTGCGATCGCACGAGCACTATTGAAAGACCCCCCAATCTTGATTCTGGATGAAGCCACCTCCGCTGTTGATAATGAAACCGAAGCCGCCATTCAGCGCTCCCTAGAAAAAATTACCCAAAATCGCACAACCATTGCGATCGCTCATCGGTTGTCCACAGTCCGCAATGCCGATTGTATTTATGTCATCGAGCAAGGCAAAATAGTAGAGCAAGGACGACATGAACAGTTGTTAGAGCAACAGGGAATTTATGCCATGCTGTGGCGGGTGCAGTCTGGAGTGAAGTAATAGGAGTGTGGGGAGATGGGGAGATGGGGAGATAGGGAGATGGGGAGATGGGGAGATGGGGAGATTTTTATTAGACCTCTTGCAAAAATAAATATGAAATCAAAATCTATCCCTTTTGCATGCATGGCTTTTGCATGCATGCCTTGTCAAAACCCACGGTTTATGAGACTTATGCAAGAGGTCTTATCTAAAGGGGTTCAAAGGTCTGGCGATGGAGCTATTTGAGGAAAAGGTTTTAAATCCATTTTTCTAGTAGATTAAGAGCCCGTTGGCGTAAATCCTGACTATAGGGTCTGGTCATGATGGAATAAAATTGACAAGTCACTTTATTATAGGAAAGCTTGTCAATATATCAGCGCGCAGCGCTGTACTACAAACGACGAAGAGCGCCGATCATGAGATTCTTGCTCTGAGGCGCTCGAACATTTTATAAATCTACCTTCTGCCTTGGTGCTTTTTGCTATATGTATACCAATCTACCAAAATTATCATCCTTAGAGGAAGCTAGCAATTTAGTTAACCTCGATCGCTATCCCCTCGATCGACTATCCAGCGATCGCGGAAAAGTATTAATTGCAGATTGTCAAAGACAGCTTGATGATACGGGTTGTTGTCTCCTTCCAGAATTTATTAATTCTGAGGCATTAGAATTGTTCAAAAAAGAATCTGAGAAACTGTCAGTTCATGCTCATTACTCTAATATGCTCGCTAATGTCTACTTCAGTGAGGATGACGAATCTCTTCCCAAAGAGCATCCCAAACGTTTTTTATTCAATCGCACTAGTGGTTTTGTTCGTGCCGATTCTTTTCCCACTGATTCGCTGATACTTCAGCTTTATAACTGGCCAGCTTTCGCACCATTTATTCAAGCTTGCCTGAAGGAAGAAAAACTATACAAATATGCCGACCCTCTTTCCTATATTGCCTTCAACGTGATTAAACCAGGACAGGAGTTTCCGTGGCACTTTGACAATAATCATGTTTCGGTAACGGTCATTACTCAAGCTCCAGAGAAAGGGGGGATATTTGAGTATTGTCATAATATCAGATCGAGCCATGATGAGAATCATGATGGTGTGATGAAGGTACTCAAAGGCGATCGCACTCCCGTCACCTCTTTGAATCTAAGACCAGGGGATCTGCAAATTTTCAAAGGTCGCTATTCCCTGCATCGCGTAACAAAAGTGGAGGGGTCTATTCCACGCTACACCGCAGTCTTTTCTTATACTAAAGATCCACAAATGTATAGCAAAGTATATCGCAGCCTCCAACTTTATGGTAAGGCACTACCAACTCATTATCAGTTGGATAAAACCGATATGAGAACGGATGGTTTAGAAGATTAAAAAGATGGCAAGCAAGACAAAAGATAATTGAGAAACTTAACAAATTAGACTGGCCTCAACTAGCGGCATAATTTCAACCAGAGACTCCTTGCTTCATTGATGGTGAGTTTGTTGATGCTGTAGATGGCTAAAAATTTGAAACCATCAATGAAGCAACTGGCGAAGTTACAGCGGTTACCGCAGTTATGAAGTACATTGGATTATAGGGTCATATTTTGCCTTTTGATCTAACACAGACAAATCAATATCCATTGAGCTTTTTTGTATATCATTACTTTTGGTTGTTGAAAGAAATATTGACTGTTGCTCTCAAGTTCGGTAGTGAAAAGCTAATTTTGCCTGTAAGCCAATCAACTCTCTGGTGTGAACCAAATCAATTACCTACTTTCTCGCTTTTGAAAAAATACCATCCCAGTTCGCCAGCTTCAACAGCTCCAGCACTCTTGCCATAGGACACACTAAGTTCCGGATATTGCTCTCGAATTCTATCAGACTGAATCGCATAAGATTTCTGCATATGTTGGCTCAAATCTGTCGCTTCCAGCACCTTAAAACCTGCCGCACTCAGGTTATCTCGATAGGATTCAGGGGTAAAAAGATTATTAACAAGTAACCGCTCGTAGAGGTGCTTGCGAGTGGATTCACTAATATCCATGGTTGGGGTAGTTAAGTCATCAAAAACAAACCGTCCTTGGGGTTTTAAGACTCTGCTAATTTCCTTGAGTGCCAAACCTCGTTCTTCAATATGTAGGAGAGTTCCTTGACTCCAAGCATGGGTAAAGGATTCATCTGGGAAAGGCAAATCGAGGATTGATGCTTTCTCGAATGAAAGATTTAGTGAAGGATTATCCTTCGCTTTTATTTCGCAGTTGCGGATATGAGTGGCACTAAGATCGATTCCTACAACCTCACAACCCTTTTGCTGAGCGATCCAGACGGCAGCTTTACCGTTTCCACAACCTACTTCCAGTACCCGTGACTGAGCAGAAATTCCACTGTGTTCTAACATATATTCATTCCAGCGATCGCAGCCACGCAGAAAGTCTTCATAGGTGTGGACTTCATCTAAGTTGTCGAAATATCCCCAATGCTTGCTGCCATCTGGGTGCCAGGAAATCCGATAGCGATCATCTGAGTTATCGTAATAGCTTTGGGTATCAGCTTCTGTAAATTTTTTTGTCATCATAACCTCCTAGTCGTTTATAGTTGGATTTTGTTAAAACTCTTAGCTGATCCGCTTTTCACAGAGGAAGAACCACCAACCTACATCACCAGCTTCCACAGCAGCAGCACTTTCCTGATAAGACCTACTTAGTTTTGGATATTGCTGTTGAATGATTGCAGACCGAATTTGATAACATTTTTGCATATGTTGACTTAAGTCCATAGTCTCTAACAGCCTGAAACCTAAGTCGGTAAGATAGTTTTTGTAGAAGTCAGGGGTAAACATATCATTAACGATCAGCCGTTCGTATAGATGTTTTTGGGTAGAAATATTGATTTTTGATACTGGTGTTACTAGGTCATCAAAAGCAAAGATTCCCCCTATTTCCAGCACACGATAGATCTCTTGGAGTGCTAGCTGGCGTTGGTGAATATGGTAGAGAGTTGCTTGACTCCAGACATGGGTAAAGGAACTGTCATAAAAAGGTAGATCCGTTGCTGATGCTTTATGAAAGGATAAGCGTAAGGATGGATTTTTCTTGGCCTTTTCTGTGGCATTGTTGATGTGAGTAGTACTTAGATCTACCCCCACTACTTCACAACCCTTCTGCCGGGCAATCCTAATAGCCGCATTACCGTTTCCACTACCTATTTCTAGAACTCGGGAGTCAGCAGTAATTTGGCTTTGAGAGAGCATATATTGATCCCAGCGTTCACAAGCCTCGGCAAAATCCTCATAAGTACAGGAGTCATCTAAGTTATCGAAATATCCCCAATGCTTGCTGCCATCTGGATGCCAAGAAATACGGTAGCGCTCGTCCGAGTTATCATAATAGGCTTCAGTATCAGCTTCTGTAAATTGGTTTGCCACCATATGATCAACACCCTCTGTATACTAGTAGTTAACTCAAAACTTTGAGCGAACGAATACCTCAAGACGTTTCATGCCTTTTTCAATGGTTTCTGTATCTGTAGCGTAGGAAAGGCGGATATGATCGTCAGCTCCAAAAGCAATTCCTGGAATTGCTGCCACTTGCTGTGACTCTAACAGGCCATTGCAGAATTCTTCAGATTTTATCCCTAGTTGGCTGATGTTGGGAAACAGATAAAAAGCTCCATTTGGTTTGGGACAGGTTAAACCAGGAATCCTATCAAGGCACTCTAGCATAATCTGACGACGTTGGGCAAAGGTTTGTCGCATCTGTTCCACACAGTTTTGAGAACTAGATAAAGCCGCGATCGCTCCATACTGAGAGAAGGTACATACATTAGAGGTACTGTGGCTTTGAATCTTGCTCATAGCTTGGATTACTTCTTGGGAGCCAGCCAGGTAGCCAACCCGCCACCCCCCCATGGAGTAAGCCTTGGCAAAGCCATTACTAAGTAGAGTGCGGGAAAATATTTCCGGACTGACAGCGCCAATGCTCAAGTGTTGAGCACCATCATAGATAATATGTTCGTAAATCTCATCCGAGACTACTAGGATATCTTCTTCAACTACTACATCTGCCAAGGCTCGAATCTCGTCAGGGGTATAAACTATTCCTGTGGGATTTGAGGGGGAGTTGAGTACAAATAACCGTGTTTTAGAGGTTATTGCTTGACGAAGTTGAACAGGAGTAATTTTATAACTATTTTCCTCATTGGTGTGAACGATTATTGGTTTTCCTCCTGCTAACTTTACCATTTCCGGATAGCTAACCCAGTAGGGTGCAGGAATGATCACTTCATCTTCTGCTTCAATGAGGGCTTGCATCAGATTAAATAAAGAGTGCTTACCCCCATTCGTAACCAAGACATTTTCTGGAGAATAGCAGAGATTGTTATCAGTTTGTAACTTTTGGGCGATGGCTTCTCGCAACGCCCATTCTCCAGCTACTGTACTATAACGAGTTTTGCCTTCATCCAAAGCTTTCTTAGCAGCAGCGGTAATATGAGCTGGGGTAGGAAAATCCGGCTCACCTACACCGAAAATGCAGACATCAAGCCCCTCTGCTTTCATTGCCTTAGCTTTAGTTGTAATTGCCAATGTTAGCGAAGGACTGACTTGATTAACTCGTGCTGCTAGTTTCATTACTTATACATACTGAAGAAACTTGTTATTCTCATCAACTAGAATTTTTTTCGGTGGATTGATTTCGTCTGTTACGTCAAAGGCTAACAAAGTAATAAGGTCCCCTGGACTAACTAAACGGGCGGAGCCGCCATTCATGCAAATTACTCCTGAATCAGCTTCTCCTTCTAGGACATAAGTTTCTAGACGGTTGCCATTAGTATTGTCCACTACTAGTACTTTTTCTCCAGGTAGCAAATCTGCCTTTTCCATCAGGGTTCGATCCACCGTAATGCTCCCGACATAGTTGACGTTAGCCTCTGTTACTTGAGCCCTGTGAATTTTTGACTTTAACATAATTCGCATTGTTTTTTCCTCCTTTTAGTTATAGACAACATTTTTGTTTCAATTCTTCTAAGGTTTCCCTCGGAGAAAAACCAAAGCAAAACTCTTCACTATAAGCTGATTTACCATCAAACCAAACGCGATTAAGCCACCTTTTTGAGCCCTGAATAAAAGCAGTACGACCATGCAATATTCTGGAATTATTCATGAGAATAATTTGCTGAGGCTGCAATTTAAACTGTAACATATTTTCTGGTCGATTAAAAAAATCTTTTATTGTCTTAATTATTGGTAAATCTTCTGGTTTTACTGAAATTTTAACAGCATCATCCCATCTAAATCTGATGCGTGTTCTACTCTCATGCTCTTCAAAAATAGGTTTAGTAGATTGTCTATTTTCTCTCTGGACTGTTATGGCATCGGGTTGAAATAAATTCAGTAATCCACAGGGATTTGTACCAGTTAGATAATCATACAGTAATCTCCCATCTCCAATAGTCGTTAAACCACCACTTGCTACAGCAACTTCGCACTGGAGGGCTACTATTTTTGGTGGATCCACAGCAAAAGAACCATCTGTATGTAACGGTAGTTCTGTTGTCGTTGTATTGACATATCCAGGACTATTTTCCAGAGGGGTTACGGGTACAATTCCATGTTTATCTGAGTGTTCATGCTTGACTATCGAGCCAAAATATTGCGATAATTCTAATAAATTTTCCTTGTGCTGTGACGACCTTAGCTGAATAATAACATATCCAAACTGCTTAATAAGTTTGAACATTTTTTTGACGGTAGATGCGTTTAAGTCTTTTATGCTATAAGCTTCAAGTATATTGTGTTCAACATTTGATTTTGGAACGCACAATAAATACATTTTAGCTGCTTGCTCCTTATAGATTGTCATCTATCCTCTCGACAAAGGATATCACAATCTTGCCAATTTACCAATAACGCTCTTATCACTCTTGGAAAATTCGACGAAATTACGCTGTTTCAGCCGACGAAAACTCAAGCTTTAAACCCAGTCTGATGGAAGAGGGATAAGTAGTCGGAGCAAAGTTTTAGGCTCTGTCTGAATTTTTGTAAACACACCATGAACACTTGTAGCAGAATGGGAGCAGGTCAATTTTGTAAGAACACTTGAACTACAAACCCTTGAACTATACTGTTTTCCGGGCTTGAGTACCAGTTATCAGTCGTTTTAGTACATTTGTTCTGCGAATTTGACATGCGCCCGGTGGGAAGTGTGGAGAGAGGGGGGAGAAAAAGAGCGTATTTTTATGATTATTTTAGCTAATTAATATTAGTGAAAAGGGAATAGGGAATAGGGAATAGGGAATAGGGAATAGAGAATAGGGAACAAAGAATAGACAATAGGGAAAAAATCCTGTCTACCTCATTACTATAAGAGCCGCTATATAACCTTGGCCTATTGGCCACGCTACGCGAACAACTTTCAACCTTGGCCTATTGGCCACGCTACGCGAACAACTTGATAACCTACCCTACACCGAACGCCAAGGGCGAACAACCTGCTAACCTTGGCCTATTGGCCACGCTACGCGAACAACCTGCTAACCTTGGCCTATTGGCCACGCTACGCGAACAACCTGCTAACCTTGGCCTATTGGCCACGCTACGCGAACAACCTCCTAACCTTGGCCTATTGGCCACGCTACGCGAACAACCTCCTAACCTTGGCCTATTGGCCACGCTACGCGAACAACCTCCTAACCTTGGCCTATTGGCCACGCTACGCGAACAACCTTCTAACCTTCAACCTCCTAACCTGCTAACCATAAAAAAATAGCCGTAGAAATTATTTCCACGGCTGGCTGAAATCCACAGTAAGTCGATTTCACTACTTATGTTATGTGACTTTGTTCCATGACCAGTCCGATCATGATCTTACGTGATTAGACCTGGTCTTTTAGCTAGGGGGGAAACCCCCCAGCGACTTAAAATCTTAATCCAGAATTAGATACCTGGTCAAAGTACTAATCACTTCCCCAGGCATGCCACTCGGCTCAAGAGGAGTCCACTCATAAAGTTGTGCGTAGCCCTGGGTATACAGGGAATAGATGGTATTCATTACTGCCTTACGGGAGCCCTTAAGCCTGTGCTCAACCGGTTCTTTCTTCCCGAAAAAAATCTGAGAAGTATTCCCCGGAATTAGATACTCTGGATTATTGTCAGGATTCGGAACAAAGTCTGTAAACATGATTAACAACTTCAATTGGTTTATATAATATAATCATAATTATTATAGTTAATTTTGTCAATAGATTTTATAAATTTTTTTTGTAAGCTATCAGCTTATGCGCTACGCGAACGCTACCGGAACAGCTATCATATTTTGAATAAGGAATGTAGCGCGGATTGGGGGTTATATAAAGCTACAAACCTTAGTTTTAGAGGTAATAAATGTTAAGCTATGCTCTGAAAGAGCCGCTATATTATCGTTTTTTTTACATTTTATTTTCCCTAAAGTAGTTATCATTTTTTTAAGTAACTTTTGGGGTGCATCTCACTGTATTTATGCCACCACTCATGGGGAGAGTATGACAATTACCCTTAATCAAAATCTCCCCATCTCCCCATCTCCCCATCTCCCTATCTCCCTATCTCCCCATCTCCCCATCTCCCCACCCTCCCCTTTTTTTAGAAATATGAGATGCACCCTTCTCAAACCTAGTTATACTGATTCCGTCCAGCCATAACACCACCATCAACATCCCAGACCGCGCCAGTCACCCAACTAGCTTTCTCAGAAAGTAGATAAACAACGGCTTCAGCAACATCTTTAGGTGTTCCTACTCTGCCAATGGGATGAAAACTATTGAATCCTTCTAGGGCAGAATGGACTTGTTCTTTGGGGATGAAACCTTCGTAAATGGGAGTTTCTACTACCGCAGGAGATACGGCATTAACTCGAATATTATATTTTGCTAGTTCCATTGCTAAATGTTGGGTTAAAGAGTGTAAACCAGCTTTAGCCATGGAGTAGGCAGAAGACGGAGTAGCTTCTATGGCTTGTTTCGCCCACATCGAGCCAATATTAACGATTGCACCAGCTTTGCCATTATTAATCATATTTTTGACAATTGCCTGAGTGATGAAGAAGGTTGCTTTATTTATATCCAAATAGAGATCATAATCCTTTTCTTCATACTCAATGAACGGTTTAGGGAGAAACACTCCTGCTGAATTTACTAGTAATGTGGCATCACTATGATTGACATTTAAACGATCAATTAAAGCATTCCTCATCTCTGGATCAGAGATATTAGCTAACTCACCCACTACCGTTCCATATTGACTAAGTTCCGTTACTGCTTCTTCCAGTTTAGGCTGACGTGAGCCAATTAAAACCGCAGCACCACCCTGCTGAAGAATTAATTGAGCAACCGCTTTACCCATACCACTGGTGCCACCAACAACAATGATTTTTTGTCCCGCAAATGCTTGTGTCATGATTATCTCCTGAATTGATTGATGGATTGATTTGAATTATTTACCTACTAAAAGGTAGTTAAAGGAATAAAAAAAATTATTCCTTTATTAGCTGTCAGCCATCAGCGGTCAGCGGTCAGCCGTCAGCCTTCAGCTTATTTTATTCTCAAGTAGTGTGGAACAGGCTTCGACGCTGTGACCCCTAGGGCGTGTTTTCTTGCCTCGGAGATCCCCCATTATCCCCCTTAAAAAAGGGGGACTTTGAGTATGGCTCCCCCCTTTTTTAAGGGGGGCTGGGGGGGATCTAAATCTTGCAGAAAACTTTGAAGACACGCCCTAGCGGATTAGCTGATAGCTGATCGCTGATCGCTGACCCCTGATAGCTAATCACTGACCCCTGATAGCTTCTCTTTCAGACATGCACCAGTAATCTGATCAAAAGCAGCACTACTATCTTCTGCAACACGGGCTAATAATTGCGCTCCTTGTAACATGGAAAGTAGCATTTTTGCTTCCACTTCCACCGATTGGCTACACTGCCAAGCCTGGGTTTCACAGCCACGGTGCAATAGTCTAGCTAACCAAGATTCAGTGACAGAAAAGAAACTTCTGATCTCTGCTTGGATTTCGGAATTTAAAACAGTCAAATCTGCTGTCAACATTCCACACAAACAAATTTTATTGTCTTGCAAACCATCTCGATAGAGATTCACAAACTCTCTCAATTGTGCTTGGGGTGTTTTTCCTTCTTGCTCAATCTCAAGACATTTTCGTGTGAAGTTTTTTTGGTATCGTTTCACTAATTCCTTTACCAAATCATCCTTGCTGGGAAAATGGTAATGGATACTAGCCTTACGGATACCTATTTCTTTGGCAATGTCCGCGTAACTAAAGGCACTATAGCCTCGGTTGCGCACCATTGATTGAGCGACGTCTAGGATTTGTTGAGCAGTTTTCTGTTTCATGACTTTATCCTACCTACTACTAGGTAGGTTTGTCAAGTCTTTTTTGGAAAGGGAGTCGGGAGTCGGGAATCGGGAGTCGGGAATCGGGAATCGGGAATCGGGAATCGGGAATCGGGAATCGGGAATCGGGAGTCGGGAGTCGGGAGTCGGGAACAGGGAACAGGGAACAACAATTCTTATCATTCCTATACGGATTGCGATAGCATCGGGTGAGCAGCATAGGCCGCTCCCCATCTCCCCATCTCCCCATCTCCCCATCTCCCCATCTCCCCATCTCCCCATCTCCCCATCTCCCCATCTCCCCATCTCCCCATCTCCCCGCGCCCCCGCCCCACCAACTGACTAGGATTAACTATTCCCAGACCTCATGGTTTTTGGGACTTGAACTCCCAGGGCTAAGGCTCTTACTCCCATATAACAACACATAGCCAGCCATAAGATTTGACTACTGTGGAACCACCAAGATGCTACAGCGACAGGGAGAAAACCAACAATACTACCGGTTACAACACCTTTGCGAAGCAGAGCTCCTTCAGTTAAGCCCAAAAAATACCCATCCAACATAAAAGCCAGGGAACTCAGTCCTAGAAAGGGAAGTAGCCAGAGAAGATAATGGTGAAGTTCGTCAATTACCTCCCCATGATTGGTCATCAACCCAAACAGAGGATCTGGCAGGAAGACAAATAGAGAAGCTATGGTTAGTCCTATGCCCAGGCTGCTTGCTCCAGATAGGCGCAACAGAGAAGGAAATTTGTTGGTCAAGCCTTGACCGCGAAAGTTCCCTGCAATACTTTCCGTAGCAAAGGATAATCCCTCAATAAAGTAGAAGGTGATGATCATCACCTGCAACAGTAAAGTATTTATAGCTAGCACCATCGTCCCCAAATAAGCACTCAAATCAGTAAAGGCAGCAATGGTGACGGTTCCAGCAATAGAGCGTATCCAGATATTTCCATTCAACTTAAAGGTCGATGTTATGGCCTCTAGGTCGAAAATCTTTCCTACTAGCGCTAGCATTTGAGGATAGCCATTTTCTGTAGCTATGAAAATCATCCCCATAAATAACATTAGATACTGGCCAGCCGCCGTAGCATATCCAGCCCCTGCACTTGCCCAGCCCCAACGGATAATCAGCAGGTAATCCAGTATGATATTGGCTCCATTGCCAATAGCTGACAACACCAATACTTTGGTGCTCTTTTCCCGGCCTAGAAACCAGCCGATTAAAACCAAGTTGAGTAGGGTTGCGGGCGCTCCCCAAATCCGAGCATCAAAGTAATCTTGTCCAGCAGCTTTAACCTCAGGTGCAGCGCTGAGTACGGTAAAGCCAATCTCTCTAAGGGGATACTGTAACAAAATAATGAGTAGTCCGAGGGCTAAAGCAATCAAACCATTACGTAAAAGTACTAGAGTAACGCCATCTTGGTCAAAGCGTCCTTCTGCTTGAGCCGTTGGTCCGGTAGTGCCCATGCGCAGAAAGTTACAGTTGCGATAGACCAAGTTGAAGATAACTGTAGCTAGAGCAACCCCAGCTAAATAGTTAATATCTGCTAAGTGTCCTAAAAATGCCGTATCTACTAACCCTGCTAAGGGAATCGCGATGTTAGAGATGATATTGACAGTAGCTAATCGCAGAAAGCGCAGATGAAACGTTTCAGTATTGTCTTTGGACATAAGGGGTGTTAATTACCAAAATCTGGCCAGAATTGTTGACTGTAAGATTTTCTTTTATTCTCACAATAAACAATTTTTTGCTGATCCTGTTGATTTTTATTTACAATATCCTATAATTGGAGTAAGTGATAATCACAAAAGTGGCTGGTTGTAGCAATAATTTGTATTTCTTGATACCAAGACTTTATAAGTTAGTATAGACCAATACTAATTTGTGGAATCTTGAAGCAATCTTGAGTTTTTATTTGATAGCTAAAAAGTTAGCTTATCCATAGAGTTGTTAGGTGATTGTAAACATGGAACATTCTCATCTCACTATCATCTTACCTGATGGTTCATCTCACCCGATTCCCATATACTTTACCAATACAGGACAAACACTAATCTGTGGTAAAACAGTAGCAAAAACTACAGGCTATCAAATTTACGATTCTGAACTCAGACACACAACTACTGAATTAGCCAGTCTAAGTTATTTAGATGCCGGAGCTCTAGAACTATACTATCGGGGGATTCCGATCCAATTAGTAGTCGAGAATTGCGATTACTTAGATACAATTATTTTGTTATATGAATCACATCTCCCCAGCCAAGAGGAAAAACAATGGTTTAAGGAGCAACTAGCCAAACACTCTATTCTGGATGAGAAAATTATTAAGGGACTCAAGAGTGTAATCTCTTCCTTTTCTACCCATGCTAATCCCGTCGCTATTTTAAGTTCGGGATTATCCTATATTTCCGGAGAATATTCTTTGCCTTTACGGAATCAAGGCGAACAGTTGGAAGCAATCTTCAAGGCTCTTGCCATAACTCCTATTATGGTAGGAATGATTGTACAACATGTTAAACAGCAGCCTTTGGTATTGCCCCAAGACGTTGGCTGTTATGGACAAAATTATGACTATATCAATAATCTCCTCGGAATGATCTGCGGTTTCGGTAACGTAACCGATGAGCAACGCTCTTTGATGGATACACTGATGGTGTTGCATGCAGACGCTGGCTTGAGTCCTTCAACATTTGCTGCTAAACAAAATATTAGCAATGGTACGGGAATGTGGAGAAGTTTAATCTCTGCCTTAAACGCCTTGTCTGGAGACAAACATGGGGGCGCTAATTTCAGGGTGTTGCAGATGTTTCAGGAAATTGCCGCTGCTGATGGAGACCTAGAAGACAATATCAGAAACTATATCCAGCAATCCCTGACTCAAAAACAGAAAATCCCTGGCTTAGGACATATTGAATTCAAAGGAATAGACCCTAGAGCCAGAATTCTCGGCAAAATCTGCCACCAAATGGTTGAAGAAGGCAAGGGAGATACCTTCATGCATATTGCTAAGGAAATGCATAAGCAAATAGATACTATTCCTTACTTCGATAAGATTAAACCAAACGTAGATTTTTATTCTGGTGTTTTATGGAAAAATCTAGGAATTCCTGATCAACTGATGATAGTTATGTTCTATTGCAGTCGTATTGCTGGTTACATCGCTAATATTTGCCTAGCTACCGAAAAATCTACAATTGTTTTCCCTAATCAAGCTTATGTAGGAAAAACAAATTTATTCTTTAATGATGTTGAGCCAAGCACTTCAGGAGTAATTCCGTTATTCCCTGCTCTTACCGCAACCCTTGACAGGTAAATGCTGCCCAATACACTGGGTGTTGAAATGGTAACTCCTGTTTGTTAATAGTTTCCAGCCAATCGAGGGACTTTTTTAGTCCCTTTTTCGGTTGAATTAAGCTTCCCCACCTGGGTTTACCGAGGTGGGGATGTCTATAGCTAATCTGGAGAAACACCTCCAGACGAGATTTCCCCTAATGTTAAGAATTAATACGGCAATAGCAACACTTAGTCATACAAATGGTATGGAAGAAAATTTAGATTTATGCTGTGACTAAACCTCAAATCGCCATTAAGATTCCTCCAAGCCTTTTCCATAACTAAATAGCTGCTAGGTTGAGCAAACTGGCAGGTCAAAGACTGATGTGATTGTTGATGCGATCGCGCTTATACCTGGCTGCACTGAAAACAATATAAAAAGAATTTTCAGGTAGTATCTGGAATTCCTTCGCAAACCCTGGTAGTAACACATAGATAACCAATGAACACTACCGATTGATGATGAAGTATGTTCGACCTCGAAGGGCTTGCGAAATCCTCGGAGTATCAGAGAAAACCCTAAGGAATTGAGAGCAAGCAGGAAAAATTAAAGCCAAATGTATCTGAAAAGATTCCCATCACTCAGATAATGCCTGAATTTGAGACAAGGTTGGTGGAACGAAAGGCTGAAATTAGAGGGAAATCAGACGTCAAGTAAGCTTATGCCAGAAGAAACTCCTAAAACTAACTCTGCTATATCAGAGTTAGAGTCTGCTATTCAAGGTTATACTCATGCACTTACTACACTTGAAGATACTAGCTCGCCATCAAAAGAAACAGTTCTAGAAGTTTTGACTGCTCGTGATACAGTTCAAGCAGAATTAACCAATCAATCACAGATTCCTACAGGAAGCTTGATTAAGGTTAACGATCTAGATCACCGATTAAAGCAAGAGACTAATAAGATTACCACAGTAGATCTAACTGAATTGCATTCTATTTTGAATCCTAACGTAGACGCTTGGTGGTGGTTTCTTGAACCTCCAAAGCATCGATGGGATTATCTGGATTGGCTATGGAAAATTCTGACAGTTGTATTTCTCACATTGTCTTTGAGCTTAACCGTAGACATTGCCTCACGCTTTCTGAGTGGTGGACCAGATAGCTTAGGGGCTTTTGTTGCTGCTACTCAGAGCGTCCTGACACTATTGGCTGGTAGAACCGCTTTCACAAAAACTGGACAGGAGTCAATCAAACGTGCTCTTACCCGTTTGAAGATTCCTCACTATTTTTGGGAAGAAGTAAGTTGTGGCATTGCCTTCAGTCTTTTACTAATTTCTGTTACCGTTCGTTTGTTGTTACCTCAGATTGCTATTGTTTATGAAAATATTGGTGATGGATACAATAACAATAACAAGAATACTCCGGAATTGGCTGCCGCCATATCAAGCAACGAACGAGCACTCCTCCTGAATCCTGACTACGTTGAACCTCATTATAACTTAGGAGAACTTTATGAGAAACTACAAGACAAGGAAAAGGCTTTAGATGAATACCAAATTGCTGTCGAAGATGACTTTGATCGTGCTTATAATAAATTAGGAAGAATGTATATTCTTGACGAAAAATATTATAAGGCTAGTTCTTTGTTACTAAGAGGTATAGAACTAAATACTGATAGCGAAAATGATAGTGATAATACTGTCACTCCAGTCATATCCAAATTATTGAAAAAACTGGGGTTGAATTCGATAAAACAAAATACGTCTACCGACGATGAGAAAGTGAAATACAATTTGCGGAAAAACCTGGGGTGGGCTCGGCTAAAACAAGAGCGCTATGCTGAGGCAAAACGATATATCAAGGATGCTATTAAGTTAGATAATAAAAAGGCACCAGCTTACTGTTTGCTAGCTAAGGTATTACAAGCTGAAAAAAACAAAGCATATGAAAAAAACACGGAAAAAAGAATTACGAAAAATTGGATATATTGCCTTGCATATGCCTCCTCTTATAATATAGATGAAGACCAATGGATTGAGGAAGCTAGACAGCACTTAGAAACTCCCTTAAATCTAGGGAATAATCAAGTTATTCCCGATGAATTACATCTAGAAACTGTGGAGATAGGAACTGTGGAGAAAGCTGAGGGAGTGGGTGAGAGCATCCTCTTACGTGGTAAAAGCGATCCCATTGCTGTATCCAAAGATGAACCGCTTTATTCTGGTGACTTACTAAGAATAGATAAGGGAGTTGATGTAGTTATTAATTGCGACTACAACAACAACAAAAAGAATCACAAATGGCATATACCTGAAGGTATTTGGGTGGGCGTCAATAATGGTTGTCGGCAACCTAAATCCATTGAGTAAATCTATGATTTAGATGTAGGGTGGGCAGTGTATCACACCGAGTCATGCGGTTGCCATGGCCAAAGTACCCACTGCCCACCCTACAATTAATCTGAGCTGACTTTTCACCTCAATAGGGAACGCGCACCAAGAAAGCGATCGCATTCAATAGACCTAATAACCTTCAACCTACTAACCTTCAACCTCCTAACCTCCTAACCTTCAACCATCCAAATCTCCTTCCATCACAGCAGCGATCGCATGTTTAGCATTATCCTGGAATTCCTTAAAATTCACTTTACCTAGGAACCAAATTGCCACTATCATCCCTGCGGATTGGAGAGCAAACACGACACCATAAGCCAAGACAGGGGTAGAAAAAATTGCTCTACCTACATCAAGGATCACACCACCGCTGGCTACTGCTATGCCTCGTGCCATAGCTTGCCCTAATCCCCATGCTCCCACAAAGGTTCCAGCCGCTTCTGCTGCGGTTAGATCTAACATCAAACTGAGAGCTCCTGTGGTAGCGATACCAGCGGATAAACCAAATAACAGTAAGGTTCCCTGGAATAGCTGAGAATTTCCGGTAAATCCTGACATAATAATCAAGATAAAGCAGATAGATACTGCTAGACAGCCTAATTGAGTCGTTTTGCGCTTACCCAAATTGGGAATTAGGAAAAACCCAGTGGCGCTCAAGCTCATCAACATCCCAATCCCCCAGAAGCTATTAAGTAGAGAGGTTTCAGGAATTGACATATTAAAGACTTCTCCCCCATAGGGTTCTAGCACCGCTTCCTGGAGAAATAGGCTGATGGTCATGATCACCAAAAAGGTGAAAAACAGTCCAGTTTGGGGACTAGCAGTTAATAGTTTTAGGGCTTGGCCCAAGGTAATCTGGTCTTCGCGATTCGCTAGGATAGAACGGGAAGAATAGCGCGAGTATTTTTTCTCGATCCCAAAGGTGGCTAATACCGCTAGCCCCAAGACGATTAAGGGTACGAACACAAACAGTCCAGTAATCGATGACCGCAATATTTCCAGGGATGCATCAATATTATCTAATCGCTTCAGCAAAATTTTGCTGCTGATGCCCCCAATCGCAATACCCACAGTCATCATTGACCAGATAATACCGATTAATTTGCCACGGTTGTCTTCATCAGAAATATCCACTAATAAGGTAAAAAACGTAGTGGAACTCATACTCAGGGCTAGACCGTATAGAGCAAAAACTAGAGCCCCAAGAGCGACCCAACTATAGGCTGGAATTGACCATGTCCAACCTCCAGCCCCTTGGACAACATTGCCCAATTGCCAAGTGATTTGTACCGCTAAGGATAGGATAATCGTAAATAACGTAGTTCCCATCCACACGTAACCAGTACGGTGATATCCCAAGACCGGTTTAGCATCCGAGAGCTGACCAAACCATACCCTGGCTGGGGCAACAAACAGCGAAATGGCTAGGATTCCCCCAGTAATTGAGGCTGGAATACCTAGCTCGTCGATCATCACTCGGTTGAGCACTCCTAGGGTCAGCACTGCCAAGATCCCTAATCCCATCTGGAATAGACCAAGCCGGAACATGGTAAATAGATTAATCTTGGGAAGTATTTGGTGCTTTGCTGAGGAGGGAAGCTCAGACTTGTCTAAATTACTGGTTTTCATCGGTAGAGTTTTAGTTTAGGGGAGAGAGGGAATCGGGAATCGGGAATCGGGAATCGGGAATCGAGAATCGGGAATCGGGAATCGGGAATCGGGAATCGGGAATAGTAGGAAAGAGATCCGAGGATTTTTTGGTGTTATCAGAAATCAGCATTGGGTTTCATGATCGATTTGGATATGCTATAGGTAAATGCTATAGCTAAATGGCTTAGATCAAATCCCTAAATGGGTTAGCTTAATGGAAGCTTGATGCGATTGGCCTTTAGCCACGCTACGCGATCGCTTTCTCGGATAGCTACATCGGATAGATATAGCACTACGCATTAAGGTTATGACGCTGTTGTAGTCAACTTTTGCATGCATGCCTTTTGCCTTTTGCCTTGCGCGTAGCGCTATAAATGCGATTGGCCTTGGCCTTTGGGCCACGCTACGCGAATGGCCACGCTACGCGATTGACCATAGGTCACGCTACGCGAACGCTTTCTTGGTTAGCTTAATAAAATAGGGATAGCAATTGATGTAATTGTGTTTACCAACTCAAGGCACTAATAATTGCTCAAACCTTTACCTGACAAGCTTTTCAATGCCCTGATCCTAAGAAACGAATTTTCTTATTCCCTGTGCCCAGCCTTATCAATGCGATTGGCCTTGGCCTTTGGGCCACGCTACGCGAATGGCCACGCTACGCGAACGCTTTCATCGGATAGGGACATCGGATCGGTAAATGCGTCCGCTCTAGACTCCCGATTCCCGATTCCCGATTCCCGATTCCCGACTCCCGATTCCCGACTCCCGACTCCCGACTCCCGATTCCCGATTCCCGACTCCCGATTCCCGACTCCCGATTCCCGATTCCCGACTCCCGACTCCCGATTCCCGAACCAGATGTAAAAAACCTACCCCTGCCAGCCACGTGGAATGGGCATCTTGCCCGTTACAATCTTCGCGCGGGCAGGATGCCCACTCTACTCCTAACCCTCTCAACATCTCAGGGCATCCATTCCAAGCCAATCCCCACCCGACTATCCTTATTTTCGATAGAATTCTGTTTCTCAATATCCGTAGCAAGCCGCAAATTGGGAGTAATGGCATAACCAAAGGAAAGCTTGCTTATCCCGACCTCATCACTACTGCCAATAGAAACAAAACTTTGAGTGAAGGAAATATCAGCGGCACCAGTGCGAGACAAAACCAATAGCAACCGTGCTCCCACATTTACCCCATCGGTAGAGTAACCATCAGTCTCCAAATTGCGATAACCCACCATCGGAGCAACATTGAAATAACTCCCTAAGGGCAGCACATAATACCGCAAATCTACCCCAAAGGTTTCTCGCTCACCATTAAACGAAGCCTGATAATCCCCACTCACCGTCAAGCCAGAATTACCAATAAACACATCTTCCACTCCCACATTCACCCCTGCGGCTTGTCCATTAGAGGGAAACTGGGAGTAACCGAACCGCAACCGAGTGCGAAAACTGGGTTGATGGCGAATATCCTGCCAAACATCCGGCACCTCCTCTAGCCAACGCTGTAGCACCGGACTGCCTTCGATTACCTCTGGACTTAAATCCAACTCCTGGGCTGCTGAATTACCAGGAGGATCAGACTGGGGGGACTCTGGTAATTGATCTGGAGTAGGCTGAGGCGGATTGCCCTGGGTTTCCTCTTGGTTGCCTGTAGTCGAGTCCGGTACTGGCACAGTTTGACTCCCAGCTCGGTAAGCAACTGTGAAGGTAAAGGTTAGTCCCAGTAATCCCGTTTTTAGATACTTAAGTCCCAAATTTTTTAACACTCAACAATAAAAAATACACTAACAGAACTGACGCACCTATACCGATAAAACTTCTGTCATTCTTGTATCATTTCCGGATCTAAGGGAATAGGGAGGTAATAGGGAATAGGGAGCAGGGAATAGGGAACAGGGAATAGGGAACAGGGAGTAGGGAGTAGGGAGTAGGGAGCAGGGAGCAGGGAGCAGGGAGCAGGGAGCAGAGGGAGAGGGTTTTACGGTTTGTTTTATAACGCAATAAAATTCAATTTAAATGCACAACAGGTTAAGTATTAGAAACGTTATATTTACCGTTACTCAAAATCTGCCCCATCTACCTATCTCCCCATCTCCCTATCTCCCTATCTCCCTATCTCCCCATCTACCTATCTCCCCATCTCCCCATCTCCCTATCTCCCCATCTCCCTATCTCCCTATCTCCCCAAACTTACAGCACTTACAACCCGATTCCCGATTCCCGATTCCCGATTCCCGATTCCCGATTCCCGATTCCCGACTCCCAGCGTAAGTCCAAAAAAAAGTGATCCTACATAAAGTAGAATCACCACAAAAACGAAGCTAACAGTTAGCGGAGCAAACTTTAGATCATAGAACCCTGTTTAGCCGTCATATCAATGGGCTTAATCAGGTACAATTTTAGGAGCTGCCAGGCATTAGACATGTAGAGAGGCAACTTCTGGAATATTTGCAAGAACTTAGGCGTATTTGAGTTAGCGATCGCTCTTAGCTTATCATTATTCCGGACACAAATCTCCAGACGCTCATAAAATTCCGGATGGTCTACATCCAGAATAACTGGGAAGACCCGTCCTGAGGTGTCGTTAGTCTTCTCAATCACATGCTTATCATATTCACGAGCATCTAAACCAATGGAGGCATAAAATCCATACCGCTGAACATCATTCAGATACATAGTGGCAAACACCGACAGCAAGAAGAATCTCGACCAAAGCTTAGCCTGCCAATCATTCAGCGTATTCGGCTGAGCTCTCATGATCGCATCAAAGAAATCCCCATGACGGTTTTCATCCTGACACCAGTTTTCAAAGAACCGGAAAATTGGATAGATTCGGTCTTCAGGATTGGCTTCTAAATGGCGATAGATAGTAATGTAGCGCCAATAGCCAATCTTCTCAGACAGATAAGTAGCGTAGAAAATAAACTTCGGCTGAAAGAAGGTGTACTTCTTGCTCTTAGTCAGGAATCCCAAATCCAGCTGTAGATTGAAATCTGACATAGCCTTGTTCAGGAATCCCGAATGACGTGCTTCATCACGAGACATCAGGGTAAAGCACTCTGCCAGCACAGGATTTTTATGCTTTAAGCGCCGTCCCAATTCCTTATAGAGCAAGAAACCCGAGAATTCCGCTGTACAGGAACGTTCCAGAAATTCAACAAATAACCGGCGTTTTTCCCCATCAATGTGATCCCAGGATTGATTAAACTCCTCATCCCGGACAAAATGGTGACGATTGTAATCAGCTCGAAACTCTTCCAGGATGGCTTCCAGTTCATCCTGATTAGGCGAGAGGTCCATCTTCGCCATTGCTTCAAAGTCAGTAGTGTAGAACCGGGGAGTTAGGATCGTGTCCTTCGCCGGTACCTTTATACCGGGTCGGATTTCATCAAAATCAGGTTTTTTAAGGGAATCTACCATCTTAAGCTCTTGCTTGCTTGTTATAGTTGCTTACCATTCTCGGTGGCCTGGTGTGGACAGATCCGGGTCACTCAACCCAAGCCCAAACCAATGACTAAGCATTCAGCGGTCAGTTATCAGCTATCAGCTCATGGGCTACGGGCAAACTACTTGAGGTACTATCAGGGGCTTTAAGTGTACGGGGTCTGATGAGTAAAACGAACAGGGATTTTAAACCAGCCGTAGCAGCACCCCCGATGCTTGTTTACTATCTCCCGTTGATTAGCTGACAGCTGATAGCTGAATGCTTAAACAGTATATTGCTATATATTGCTTTCTGAGTTTACCAGGGTATTGGTGATCTCAAACGCCTGTTTAGGTTAAGAGTTACAACGTAATTTAAAGTTTTATTACATTTTGCCCCTGCCGTAGCTTAAACCTGAATCCTTAAGCAAACCTGAAAGCTTAAGCAAACCTGAACGGTGAAAGCTGTTACATAACTTAACTAAAAGAATTATTTAATAAAGTTATTTAACAATCAAGTTATTACCTTTTTCGTTATCATCTTTATAGTTTTGACCTAAAAATCGGGATTGTCAAGGGGGAACCGTTGCGACTCTCCCTTTTTTTTAGGTAAGCATTTAGCTATTGGCTGATAGCTAAATGCTTAGGGAATAGGGAATAGGGAATCGGGAATAGGGCACAAATATTGTGTACCTCATTACTATGATAAAGGCTATATACTCTAGAATAAATGGTTGAGCATGTTGAGTATTTGTAAGCGATCGCTTTTAGCGGAAGCTTAGCTTCATCGCGTAGCGTGACCTACGGTCAATCCCATTTGTTTGATTGAAGCTTACTGGATTCCAAAAAATTATCAGCACCCCCTAATTTCCGTAATCCCTATCTTTAGCTAGGGGTGAGACTTTTATAGCGATCCCATAGAAAATCCTCAAAAATTGCGCCTCGTTTAATTAGGTCACGCTTCATCGATTCATCAATTCCTGGGTTATTTTCAAATCGGGCATTTCTTACTTCAGCACCTATCAGGTTGGCATCCCTCAGGTGGGCACCCCTCAGGTCAGCACTCCTCAGGTGGGCGCCACTCAGGTCGGCACCACTCAGGTCGGCACCACTCAGGTCGGCAGCCCTCAGGTCGGCATCATTCAGGTAGACATAACTCAGTTGGGCACCACTCAGGTCGGCACCACTCAGGTCGGCACCACTCAGGTTGCCATAAATCAGGTTGGCATCACTCAGGTCAGCATCACTCAGGTCAGCATCCTTCAAGTCTCGACCCACAGCTCTACCGGTAGCAATCTGTTCCACTAGACGCCATTTCTGATCAAACTCGTTATTTTGATCATCCTCTGACTTTTCCCTCAAAATTTCAATATCTTGAACAGGAAAACCCCTTAATTGGTGGAGTTCTCCTGATTTTATCCGAGATCTAAGCCGTTCAATATCCTCTGGAGAACCCTCTACAATTAATCGGATGCTGCCTGGTTGAATATCAATAATGTTTATACTGTCCCCTGAATAGGCTCGTAAAATAGATTGAATAAATTTTAAATTTTCAGCTGAATCTATATCCCCTTCTAAGACAATAGAAGCTTTAATGGTTTGACTTTGTTTATCGATTACAGTCACTTCGCGCCTAGGTGCTTGCCCTTGCTCCACCCCCTCCACTAGCTCTGAGCTACTGCTATTATTTGTGGTTAGCGGTTCGGATTGGTTTTCCTCTGCTATTCCCGCGATTTCTCTCCAGTCTAGTTTCAGTCCATCGCATATCCGTTTAAAGGAATCCAGCTGAATTGGCTTGGATTGAAAAAACTTTGTTACTGTACTGCGACCTATAAGTAGTGACTTGGCTAAGTTACTTTTAGACTCAATTCCTAGCCTTATTAACGCTTTTTCGGCTTTCTCTAAACCCTTTGGTGTGGCGATTATAGTTACTTTTTTTTTTATTTTTGGGCTACAATATTTCATCGTATGGTTATTTTTTTTAATTAGATAAATAGATATTATTTTGTGTCCACAACTTGAATAAGTTAAGGGATATAGCCCTATATTATCAAACTCAATAATTACCTGAATGGAAGTTTTATATTCCCTACATAGAGCGTAAAGTTTAGCGCAATCACAACTCAGTCACAAGACAATCAAACAAAACCCAAAACATATTAGCAACTAATCCATTGTCCAGTCAAGGTTTCGGTTTTTGTGGGTAACCATTAAAAGTAGCAGTCACATGTACTAGTTACCGAAAAAACCTATGGCTCACAAAACTCTGACAATCAAAGAAATGGTTCAAGCTGCTATTATATCGATATTACTTGGGGGGTCACTTACCCTAGCGGTAATTGATGAACAATACCGCCCCACCTTTATGGATATGGCAAAAATAGGACTTGGAGGCTATCTGGGACTGTCACTACCTAAGTCTAAAGAGAAATAAAACTAGGGAGTGTCTTCAAACTCGGAGATCCCCCTAAATCCCCCTTAAAAAAGGGGGACTTTGAGTATGGCTCCCCCCTTTTTTTAAGGGGGGCTGGGGGGGATCATAATCATGCGACAAACTTTGAAAACACGCCCTAGGCGTTGCTGAATTTAGGAATGAATAAGAGTAGAGTGGGCATCCTGCCCGCTCGAAAATAAGCAGGAAACTGGCAAGATGCCAGTGTCTTGATGCAGTCGCTCATGGGGGAAACCCCCAAGACCGCGCTGCATCGCTTCCACGCAAGATGCCCATTCCACGGCAAGATGCCCATTCCACGCAAGATGCCCATTCTACAGGTGCGACCCGTGGCGAATTTAATTCTTAATGGGTCATACGCTTCTCAAGCTCAAAGTCCCCCTTATTAAGGGGGATTTAGGGGGATCAATTTGTACCTTATGGAATATAGAATTGCTATATACCCCTTGGCTGAATTATTGGTTTTTAGATGATGAATTCTGAACAAATCCCTATCCAACAGATCAGCACAGAGTATATTGCTATAGATCCTGATTTTTGTGGTAGTAAACCTCGCATTATTGGCACTATAATGCCTGTGGCAACTATTGCCAAAATGTATTTGGAGATGGGAGAATCCTTAGAAGAAATTGCCTCTGAATATCATTTATCTAAGGCAGCGGTTTATGCGGCAATGGCCTATTATTATGATCATCGGGAAGAAATTGACCGCCATACCGCAGAAAGTGCAGCGTTTGTGGAACAAATGAAGCGCAATAGTCCCCCTTCTCCTTTAGAATCACGATTGAGGGCTATTCGGGGTGAGTAGTCGGATGTATGACGTATATACTCCAGAGGAAATGGTTGGGCGTATTGAGTATTTGTAAGCGTTGGCGTAGCGTGGCCTACGGCCAATCGCATTCTTTCCTTTGATCGCATTTGTTTGCGGGATTTGGCTAGGGGTAAGACTTTCCGAGCTATCCCCTGCTACATCCTCAAACATTGCCCCTCGTTTAATTAAGTCACCCTTCATGGATTCATCAATTCCTGAGTTATCTCCGAATTGGGTATTGTCCACAATAGCACGACTGAGCTGGGCATTAGTGAGGTCAGCACTCTTGAGGTTGGCATCACTTAAGTCAGCACTACTAAAAAATGGCATTGCTGAATCAAGGAATGAATATGAGTAGGGTGGGCATCCTGCCTGCCCGGGAATTGTAACGGGCAAGATGCCCGTTCCACAAAACTCTTCAAATCATTCCATTGTTAAGCAAAGCCGAATTTAATAGTTTGATATTTTACAGACTTGAAAGTCTGGGAAAAATCCCTTGGCCGTTGGCCACGCTACCCGGAACAGCTGATACGCGACACGCTGATAGTTGATAGCTGATACGCGACACGCTGATAGCTGATAGCTTAAAATCTACCTAAACATTAGCCAAGACTTACTAATTCCACATTAGCCACTTCTGAGCATTTAGCCGTTGTATGGTGTAATGAACCATTAGATCAAGAGTCACTTTCCGTTCATCAATCATAAAAGACTCGATCGTACTAGGGTTAACACCATTAGCCGACGCAGAGAAAGCCTTTTGTTTTTTAATATCTTCGTCTAGGAAATAAACGTTAAATTGACGTTGCCCATTTTGCCAACTACCCATTACTTGCCAACAGTCATCCATTTGACTCAAACTCGGAATCGGGATTTTCTGTTTAGCAAACGTCACATCTACATCATCAATACCTTGTTTGGCAAAAGCAGTCTTAAGGGCTGGCACATAATGTTGTTCCACAAATTCAGTAAAGGGTTTCTTTTCAATTGCTGGTGGTTTTTCTTTTTTAGCTTTTGCCTCTGTAGCAGCAGGCTTTTTAGCAGCAGGGGCCTTAGCCGCTGGTTTGTCTTCTGATTTGGCCGCAGGCTTTTTAGCAACAGGGGCCTTAGCCGCCGGTTTGTCTTCTGATTTAGCCGCAGGCTTTTTGGCCGCAGGGGCCTTAGCCGCCGGTTTGTCTTCTGATTTAGCCGCAGGCGGTTGGTCTACGATCGCAGCAGGTTTCGGTTCAGTTATTTCAACCGGCGGTTGGTCTACTACAGCAGCAGGCTTCGGTTCCGTATTAGCAGCAGGCTGGTCTGGTGATGGTGTAGGAGGTTTCGGTTCAGTTATTTCAACCGGCGGTTGGTCTACTACAGCAGCAGGCTTCGGTTCCGTATTAGCAGCAGGCTGGTCTGGTGATGGTGTAGGAGGTTTAGGTTCAGTTATTTCAACCGGCGGTTGGTCTACTACAGCAGCAGGCTGGTCTGGTGATGGTGTAGGAGGTTTCGGTTCAGTTATTTCAACCGGCGGTTGGTCTACTATAGCAGCAGGCTTCGGTTCCTTATTAGCAGCAGGCTGGTCTGCTGATGTATCAGAAGGAGTATTTGCGTCCTCAGGGTTAGGTAAGGGTAGGGTTTCTTCCGCCATAGCTTACGTAAGTCGTTTCTTTAGTCTGGATGATCCTATCTTACTGGCCAAGGGCTAGACAGATGGCTCGGGAGTCGGGAATCGGGAGTCGGGAATCGGGAATCGGGAATCGGGAGTCGGGAGTCAGGAGTCGGGAGTCGGGAGTCGGGAATCGGGAGTCGGGAATCGGGAGTCGGGAGTCGGGAAAAGCGGGAAATGGGAAGAATTCTTCGGACTTGAGCTAAATGCGATTGGCCTATGGCCACCCTACGCGATTGACCGTAGGTCACGCTACGCGATTGGCCTATGGCCACCCTACGCGATCGCATTTGTCAGTAGCTTTCATGAGTATAGCGGTTTCTAACCTAATGAGGTACACATAATTTTTTCTCTCTTGCCTCTTGCCTCTTGCCTCTTGCCTCTTGCCTCTTGCCTCTTGCCTGTTCCCTATTCCCTATTCCCTATTCCCTATTCCCTATTCCCTATTCCCTATTCCCTATTCCCTATTCCCTATTCCCTATTCCCTATAGCTAGCTTTTTTCTCTTCACAGAGTAATTAACGGCTAACACCTGATGCTCCAGAGGATGGCAAACCTGAATGAATTATACTAAAGTATATGAGTACTGAAAATTAATCCTCAAAAAATTAATTATCATATTTAATAGCATGTAAATAATGTAAGCCGTCAGCCGTCAGCCGTCAGCCGTGCGCGTAGCGCATAAGCTGATAGCTGATAGCTGATAGCTGATAGCTGATAGCTGATAACTGATAGCTTAATACTTACTCAATAATGCTATAGCATTATTTGTATTATCAATATTATTTGAATTGAGGGTGTCTTAAACTAGTTGATAATCCTCCTAGGAGCCAGGGTAAATCTACTAAACCTAAACACGAATCATAAACAACTAACAACTAATATATATGGTCTGGTCAGAGCAACAGCTGTTACATGGTGGTAAATACAAGATCGATAAAATTATTGGACGTGGAGCTTTTGGAATTACTTACAAAGCAGTCCATCAGTTACTTAATCAAGATGTTGTAATTAAAACACCACACGAAAGCCTGAGATTGGCTCCAGACTACCCCAACTATGGAGAACAATTTATCAAGCAAGGACAACTGCTGGCTCAACTGTCTGCTGACCTTGAATCCCTGGTCCAGGTCAGAGACTTGTTTCAAGAAGGAGATACCTACTGCCTCGTAATGGATTTTATTTCCGGGGAAAGTTTGTGGAATTTGGTACAACGCATAGGACCATTACCTGAAACTGATGCAGTAGAGTACATCACTCAAATTGGGTCAGCCTTGAATCTAATCCATGGAGTAGGGCTAGTGCATTTAGATATAAGCCCTCATAATATCGTGGTCAGTAACACTGGCAAACCGGTATTGATTGACTTTGAGATTCCTGGGGATATACTCCGAGATAGTAATGTGTCGAGCCATATTGACAATAAACCATTTCGACCCTACGAGCTATACTACCAAGGCAGTCGTCACGCCACGGTGGATGTCTACTCTCTAGCGGCTTCACTGTACCATGCCGTAACTGGGCTAAATCCTACCGAGTCAATTTACCGCAAGTATGACGGTGAAGAGCTGGTGCCACCAAAAGAACTGGTTCCTAGTATTAGCGATCGCTTAAATCAAGTAATTCTCCAAGCCATGGCCTTAGAGCCAAAAGACCGTCCTCAGTCAGTGCACGAATGGTTACAGCCCTTGACTGAAGACGATTATTTCATCTGTTTGAGTGAAGTTGATGACCTTAGTTCTGATGTAGGAGTAGATTACCGCCCATTACGGGATTTACTAATTCGTAGAAAGTGGCAAGAGGCAGATCAAGAAACTCTCGCTGTTATGCTCAAAGCAGCAGGACGAGAACAAGAAGGCTGGCTTGACATCCCAGATATCAACACCTTTCCTTGTACAGACCTCTATACTCTCAACACTCTCTGGGTAAAGTACAGCAATGGGCGCTTTGGCTTTAGTGTACAGAAACAAATCTGGCAGAGCTTAGTGACCGAGAGTGTGCAGGTAACTCCTGGTGCCGATTATGAGTATGAAACTTACTGTCGCTTTGGCGATCAACTCGGATGGCACACCAACGAAAAGTGGCTAGATTACGTTGACCTGCCCTTCACCCTCAATGCTCCCCAGGGGCATCTACCAGTCAGCTATGTCGGATTCTTTTCCGGTTGGGCATACTTTGCCTTTTTTATGGGTGGCGTATCTCTCTTCTCTCGCCTTGAGATATGTAGTATTTAGCGGTTTTTATAGCGGTTTTTAATTCGGTCTGGGTGTTAGGGAATCGGGAATCGGGAATCGGGAATCGGGAATCGGGAATCGAGAAACCAGACTGTTTACCTGATTAGGATAAAAACCGCTAAATAATAGTTATATAGAGCAGTTATAAACCAATTTATAGCTGCTCTATATAACTATTGTTTGATTTATTTTTTTCATAAAAAATATATACAGCAGTTTGCAATTAAATTAGGTACAAATTTATAGATTTTCAGGGAGCATAGAGCAGGTATTAGGGAAGAGGTAAGAGGGGAAACAATCCTGTTTACCTAATAGTTATGCCAAAGTAAAAAAAATAATAATCTCTGATTAAGTTACTTATAAATTTTAATTAATAATTGAAAAAAAAATATCTGATTTAAACTTTTTTTAGATTTCCTATTATCGATTCCCGATTCCCGATTCCCGATTCCCTACTCCCTACTCCCTACTCCCTACTCCCTACTCCCTACTCCCTACTTCCTAAAACTCAAGACAAAAATCCCTGAAGTTATTGTATGATCTCAATACAGTAAAAAGCATTAGCCATAATGACTATTGGGATTTGGGTACTAGGGGATCAACTTTGGAATGAACAATCAGCGCTACACAGTTGTCAACAAAACTATCAAAATACACCAGTAATTCTGATTGAATCCCTAAGCTACGTCCAACAAAAACGTTACCACCGCCAAAAACTGGTATTCATTTGGTCAGCCATGCGCCACTTTGCTGAGGAATTACGCCAGCAAGGTTGGCCAGTCAGCTATGAAACAGCGGACGACTTTGAAACGCCTCTCCAAGCCTGGGTCACAAAAAATACGATTACCGAACTACGGGTAATGACCCCCAATGACCGACCCTTTGCAGAAATAATTGGCAACCTAAAACTAAATTGCCAAATTACCTTTATTCCCAACAATCATTTTCTGTGGAGCGAGTCTGATTTTAAAACCTGGGCGAAATCTCAAAAACGTCTAATAATGGAAAACTTCTATCGGGTGGGGCGCAAGCGATTTAATAGTTTGATGGCAGGAAATAAGCCAATTGGTGGGAAATGGAATTTCGATAAACAAAATCGTAAACCCCCAAAACGTAATCTAAATCCACCAGACGCCCTTTGGTTTGAACCCGACCCAATCACCCAAGAGGTGATCAACTCCGTTAATGCTCAAAACTTTCCCAGCTACGGAAAAACAGAACCATTCCGTTGGGCGGTCAATCGCCATCAAGCTCTTCAAGTATTAGACTTTTTCATTCACCATCGCCTACCCAATTTTGGTCCCTATCAAGATGCCATGGTCACCAACGAAGATACCATGTGGCACTCCCTAATTTCCCCTTACCTCAATATCGGCTTACTCCAACCTGAGGAAGTAATTAAAGCAGTCGAGAATGCTTATCACCAAAACCAACTCGACTTAAGCAGCACAGAAGGATTTATTCGTCAAGTCCTGGGTTGGCGGGAATATATGCACGGTATTTATATCTATATGAACCCTGACTACTCCCAAAGCAATTGGTTCAACCACACCCAGCCCCTACCTGACTTTTACTGGCATGCCCAGAAAACAGACATGAACTGTTTACGCCAAATTTTGAGTCAGGTTGAACGCACCGGTTACGCCCATCACATTCAGCGACTGATGGTGTTGAGCAATTTTGCTCTAATTGTTGGAGTTTCGCCTCAATCTATAGAAGAATGGTTTCATGGAGCCTTTATCGATGCCCATGATTGGGTGATGCAAACCAATGTGATTGGCATGGGTCAGTTTGCCGATGGCGGCATCCTAGCATCCAAACCTTACGCTGCATCAGCTAATTACATCAATAAAATGAGCGACTACTGCAGCAGTTGTGGTTACAATCCTCGGAAGCGCACTGGCCAGGGAGCCTGTCCCTTTAATTTCTTATACTGGGATTTTCTTTGCCGCCACCGTGACCAACTCAAGGCTCAAGGCCGCATGAGTTTAGTCTTGTCTCACATCGACAAAATCTCTGATCAAGACATACAACAAATTCATGAAGAAGCTTTTAGGTGGCGTAAGAGACAATCTACCTGACAATACCACATAATTAGGTTAGAAGCAATTAGTCAGTGGTTAGATTTTTTTTCCTTGTTTTTTCCTTAAGGAGTCAAGTCAAGAGTTTGCTAATACTAGTTCAATCACACTAGTATACTAATACATCAGGATTCACAATCTACAATGACCCCATCTGTGGTCACCAGTTTTCCACCGCCAACGAAACTGTAAGAATTCTTATCGTTTCTCCCAAATTTCCCCCACAGATTCCCCACTGTTTCCACACAGAGCTTCAAGCTTTTCCACAGTTTTCCCATAGTTTTCCACAAGCCTCAACGGTGGCATTAGGTATTCCAGTTTTACTGGGGATTTTCCCGACTTAGTATTCCGCAGTAGTTAAGACCACAGTTTATGTAAAGTTATGTAACAAAAAAGCGCCTCAAACCCTGATTATTTCGTATACATTTCGGAATGTCAACAAGAGTTGTAATATTTCGCAGCATTGACAAACCCACCCCATTTCAGATGAAAATGGTGCGACCAACCTATAAAAAAATTTGCTCTCAGCTAACCTACGCCGACTAGCAGGGGTTAGCACGGACTACCCTACCTGATTTGGGGATAGTTCTGAACTAAAGCAAGGGTGACATCAAAATTCAGTGCTTCGGTGCTGGCTTGTCTTGGCTTTCTTTTGGCCAAGGCAGTTATCTGAAGTGCTTGAAATCAGGTGGCTTTTTCCAAAAATACCTTTATATGAAGAGGTGACTATGAACGCAACCGTAAGTATCCTGGCAGAAATCCCCGAAGACCTGCACGAGTCTCTCAAGCGCTACCTAGAAACCCATCCTAGCTGGGACCAAGACCGGGTCTTCGCAGCAGCACTTTCCCTGTTTTTGCTCCAAAATGGTATTGGTAAGACTCCAGAAACGTCCCAGAGTTATCGCGCTTGTGCTCGTGTCTATCTGGAATCCCTCTTTCAATATCCTGCGTAGTTAATCCGGGATGGGGAAAGGTATAACGTTTGAAATATAACGTGTGAAATATAACATGTAAAGTATGACGTGTCAAGTTCCGCACCCATGCCTGCACGGCTTCGCCCTACTCCCCACTCCCTTGTTATGATGTCCGGAAACATCTAGATCATAAAGGGTAGGTAATGGGTAACCCATTACCTACCCTTGACCCAAACGATTTTTGACCATGAGCACTATCGAAACAACCGGACAAATTATAATTCCTCAACTGATTGTGGGTTTAGGTAATCCGGAACCCAAGTACGATAAAACGCGGCACAATATCGGTTTTGAAGTGGTCGATGCGATCGCACGTCGATTACAGATTTCAGGGAGCGAAAATCGCCGCTTTCAGGGATGGTTTGGTCAAGGAATTGGACTAAAAGGAAATAAGCTAAGCTTGCTCAAGCCCCTTACATACATGAATCGCTCTGGACAAGCAATTCGGGCGGTGACTGATTGGTACAAGCTCACACCTGAGTCGGTCTTGATCATTTATGATGATATGGACTTACCAGTAGGGCGTTTGCGTCTGCGCCTTTCCGGTTCAGCGGGAGGACACAATGGCATGAAATCCGCAATTGCCCATCTGGGTACGCAAAACTTCCCTCGCCTGCGCATTGGTATTGGCAAATCCAGTCAGAAGCCAGACACGATCTCCCACGTCCTAGGAAAATTTTCACCTCAGGAAACCAAGTTAATGTCGGAAGTAGTCCAACTAGCCGTTGAGGCAGTTGAACTTTCTCTTAAGCAAGGTGTAGAAAAGGCCATGAGTCTCTACAATAATCGGAATTTGGCAACTATAGCAAAGGGAACAGGGAGTAGGGAGTAGGAAGTAGGGAGTAGGAAGTAGGAAGTAGGGAGTAGGGAGTAGGAACTAGGGAGTAGGAAGTAGGGAGTAGGGAGTAGGGAGTAGGCAGTAAGGAATTCGGAAGTCGGAAGTGGGAACAAATCCTGTGTACGTGATCGGTATTATCAACTCCACAGTTATAGCGCTATAGTTATAGCGCTAGGTTAAAATTCACAGAATCCGAATCATAAAATCTGATTAAGGCAGGAGATATCAGCTGATCCAAAGTGGACACTGAAGGCAATATTCAAGTTTTCCAGAGACGGGACTAACCAAGGTACGCTGTTTCTGGTTTGGGACTCGTAGTGGTTAAACAGAATCGAAAATCGCTTTTCTAAATAGGGCTTGACTTTAGCGCAGACCAATACAATCTTGAGCAATAGTCCAGTGGTAATGGTGGTTCCTATATTGCCAATCAAATCAACAAATGTATAGTGATGGGGGCGCTTAGGGCTTTCCACTACCAAAAAATTTAACAATTGAGTACAGGTGCGCACCACCATAAATTCATTGGGCGTTTGGTAATCCCATTCAGGCAAGGTGCTTTGCAAATGAGTATACAATCGCTGGTTAAACTGTTGCTTCCCATAGGCTGGGTCAATCGAGGCAATCAAATATTCATATAAATCGTCCTTGAAGTCTTTAAAAAAGGCTGTGTGCCGACTGTGGGTATGGAAACTACGAGCAAAATCTCGGTAGCTGTAAGACCCTTGCACTTTTCCAAAAAACTGCTTGAGAGCACTTGCCAACTCTCGTTCGGTCAGCAATGTGGGATTTGACACTGGTTGAATTATCCGTTTTGGAGTCGTGATAGCCCGATTTCGCATGACATGGGCGCATCGCACCTGATAGGTTACGTACTTAGATAAATCACAGTCAAAGCGCCGTTGAACCCTAGCTTGAACTTGCCGTACAGTTTGCTGATATTCCTGAGAGCTGTCTTCACTGAGTAAGCAATGTTCATATAAGTAGGGATACCGCTGAATCAAATTTGCCACTGGTTTAGAACCATTAGAGTATTGAGGTGTATCACTCATTACTCTAGACAGACGTTGCAGAGTTAGATATTGCTCTGTTCTTTTGAACAGCTGCATTAGTTCCCGCAGGCGTCTAGGAGCCCGAGAGTGAACCCTCAAAGAAGGCGGCACATGATCAAACAGAGCTACCAATTCTTGGACTGCTCTTCTGGTGTTTGGTTTCAGATGCCAGTGATTGATCAGAATATGGCAGCAGCGATTGACCACAAATCGGAACTCTGTCGGAGCCCGCTTATCCATTACTATCTTTTCCAAGGCCAACCAGATTTCAAAATCTTCGTATCCCACTCCATCCAGGAAGAGCCTTTGGAAGCGTTCAATTGATTGCTTTGGTGATTCTACCCTTACCCACTGGAGTAAGTGATTGTAGACTTGCTGCTCTGGCAAGCTAATATGTCGAATTTCCGATTCTTTAGAGTCTCTCCAGGTGGTCACTTTAGGTAGCTCTCCTAGGTGCTAAAGCTAGGGCTCATCAATGGTGGTTGGCTTGAGAAGATGAAAATTCAACTTTGAGTGGCTTAGCTAACACAAAGAGAGTTCGGTGTATCACAATATATCTACGGTGGTAGATATATTCTAATGATCACCTAAACTTGAGGTGAGCTATTATATTATTAGTATATCTTCATCTACTCTTTACCTAATTGTGCCAATGAGTGGAAATTGTGAAAATTAAGTAAAAACCATGTGAAAGTTATTGGCTGACCAGGAAAATAGAGCGTTTAGAGAAAACAGCACAATTAGGACACTGGGGGAACAAGAAATTTATGGTGTGTCGGCTTCTTGTAGGAAAATTAGTTGACATTCTCGCCGCCAAGACCGTAGACATTCCAGAAAAAATCCTGGAAAAGTCATTCACTGGCATTACCACTGATACCCGTCACCTTGAGCCGGGTCAACTATTTTTAGCGCTGCGGGGTGAAAAGTTTGATGGTCATGATTATGCAGCTCTGGCTGTAGAGAAGGGGGCATTAACGGTCATTGCTGAGGCGACTAAAGTTACCCAACTCGAAGGTTTGCCGCTGATTCAGGTAGAAAATACTCTCAAAGCCTACCAGCAAATTGCTCGGTGGTGGCGTGACCAGTTTGAGATTCCGGTGATTGCTGTCACTGGTTCTGTAGGCAAAACTACCACTAAGGAGCTAATCGCAGCAGTTTTGTCTACTAAAGGAACTGTACTCAAAACCCAGGCCAATTACAACAATGAAATTGGTGTACCCAAAACCTTGCTTGAGTTGTCACCAGACCATGACTATGCTGTAATCGAGATGGCAATGCGTGGTTCAGGACAGATTGCTGAATTGACCGAGATCGCCAACCCTACGGTGGGCGTGATTACTAATGTGGGTACAGCTCATATTGGTCTGTTGGGTTCTACGGAAGCGATCGCAAAAGCCAAGTGTGAGTTATTAGCACATATGTCCAACAAGGGTGTAGCGGTTCTCAATCACGACAATCAACGCCTAATTGATACCGCAGCTCAGGTTTGGCAAGGGCAAACCATAACCTATGGTTTAGAGGGTGGTGATGTCCAAGGAGAGTTGATTGCACCGGAAATCCTGAAAGTAGAGGGCATGGAGTTTCCTATCCCCCTCCCAGGTCGCCACAATGCCCTGAACTATGTAGGGGCCCTAGCCATTGGGAAATTATTGGGGGTGGATTGGGAAACCCTCAGGAATGGTTTAAAGGTTGAGCTACCCGCAGGGCGATCCCAGCGTTATGAGTTACCTAACGATGTAGTGATTCTTGATGAAACCTACAATGCTGGAGTTGAATCCATGGTAGCTGCCCTAGAAATGCTGGCTCAGACTCCTGGCAAACGCCATATAGCAGTACTTGGGGCGATGAAGGAATTGGGAACCAAATCCGGTGAACTTCATCAGCAAGTGGGTCAAAAGGTTGAGCAACTCAATCTAGATGGCTTGCGGATTTTGGTGGATGAAAGTGAGCCAGAAGCGGAAGCGATCGCAACCGGTGTTACTTCGGTGCCAGTTGAGTGTTTCTGTGACTCTAATCCTTTAGTGGAACATCTACTGGGGTTTGTCCAACCTGGGGATCGTCTATTGTTTAAAGCCTCCCATTCCGTGGGTCTCGATCAAGTAGTCAAGCAGTTTAAAGCCGGATTTTCCAAGGAAGATTGATCTCAAGCCAACAAATCTGGGCTTATCCCCAGATTTGTGATAGTTTACCCGTGAAAACTTGCTCAGCTGGCCCAGTCATGTAAACTCGCTGATCGGTTTCGGACCATTCAATGTCGAGACAACCACCAGGAAGCTCCACGGTACAAATGCGATCGCTTTTCTCAGTTAACACACCAGCCACCACAGACGCACAAGCCCCCGTTCCACAGGCGAGAGTTGCCCCAGCACCCCGCTCCCAAACCCGCATCTTGAGATAATCGGGACGCACCACTTGGATAAATTCTGTATTGGTTCGTTGGGGGAAAACTGAGTGATGCTCAAACAGTGGACCAATGGTTTCCAGAGGTATCGCATCCGCATCCTCCACAAACGTTATACAGTGAGGATTTCCCATACTGACACAGGTAACCTCCCATAATTTGTCAGCTATTTCCATGGGGATATTGATGACCTTTTGGTCAGCCTCTGCCAAAACAGTGGGAATTTGAGCTGCACTAAGCTGGGGCATCCCCATATCCACCCTGACTTTACCATCCCCCTTGAGTTCAGGAATGATCACCCCAGCCAGGGTATGGATCCGATAGTGGGTTTTGTGATTATCCCCCTCTAAATCAGCCAGAAACTTTGCTAAACAGCGAATTCCATTACCACACATCTCTGGTTCAGAACCATCAGAGTTGAAAATCCGCATCGTATAGTCAGTACCGTCTTGTCCTGGCAGGGCAAAAATAACACCATCTGCACCGATTCCAAAATTGCGATCGCATAGCTGCAGCGCTTGATCTGAGGTTATTCTGGGTTCCAGGTCATCCCGATTATCAATCAGAATAAAGTCATTCCCAAGTCCATGGTACTTTGTAAACTCCATAGTCAACTCCCTATTAATCGGCTCTGGTGCTATGGTAATTCTTTTGTAGCCTTTTGTTTAACTGGCGAGGGGGTTTGGGGGAGTCCATGTATGCCGACGGCATACATGGACTCCCCCAGTATTTTTCATCCCCATCAAGGGGATGAAAAATACATTGACTGATTTGTGTGTTTATGGTACAGTTTCTCTATGCTGATGATGAATTACTCCTACCGTATCTATCCAAGTATTGACCAACAAGCTCAAATGCTTGAATGGTTAGAGACTTGTCGGGGGGTTTACAACTATGCTTTGAGAGAGTTGAAAGACTGGTTGGCGAGTCGAAAATGTGAATCAGACAGATGTTCGTTGTCGAAAGAATATATCATCCCAGCCAATACTCCATTTCCGAGTTATCATCTTCAGCAAAACAACCTCCCGATAGCTAAAAAGGTTAATCCAAAGCTCAAGAAAGTCCATTCTCAGGTATTGCAGACAACAATTCGTAGGCTGCATGATACCTGGGATGATTTTCGTGCTCGTGGTTTTGGGTTTCCTCGATTCAAAAAATCTGGTCAATTCAAGTCATTTCTGTATCCACAGTTCAAAAAGAACCCGATACAGAATGGCGTGATAGATCTCCCCAAGATTGGGAAAGTCACAATCAACCTGCATAGACCGATTCCAGATGGATTCCAAGTCAAGCAAGTTAGGGTTTTGTCGAAAGCCAGACATACTCAATGGTACGTTGTTGTCACAATTGCTTTAGACGTAGAAATCCCAGATAATCCACCTGGCGGTCGCGCAATTGGGATTGATCTGGGACTCGAAAAGTTCTTGACAACCTCTGATGGTTTCACAGTAGAACGTCCCAAGTTTTTAAAGCACCTACAAGGCGAGTTGAAATTACTGCAACGTAGAGCAGCTAGAAAACAGAAACGTTCTAAGAACTACTCAAAAGCACAAGTACTGGTGGCAAGATTACATCATAAAATTGCCAATACTCGCAAGGATTTTCACCTGAAAACCGCACATCTTTTGTGTGACCACGCAGAGACTATCTTTGCCGAAGATCTCAACACAGTTGGACTCAATAGAGGAATGCTACGAAAAGAGTGTATTGATGCTTCTTTTGGACAGTTCCTCGACTTACTCAAATGGGTTTGTTGGAAACGAGGTGGCTACTTTGAAAGAGTAGATCCTAGTGGAACCAGTCAAACCTGTCCAGAGTGTGGGGCAACTGCACAGAAACTGCTCAGTCAACGAGAACATATCTGCCCTGAATGTGGCTATCGAACTCATAGAGATCATGCAGCGGCTCAGGTGATTAGATTGCGAGGATTGGAAAAAGTACCCGTGGGCGACGGGGAAAGGAAACTGTCTGCTGATAGCGTACTGCCGGGTGAGTGTAACTCACAGGTAAGTGCTACGCAGAAAGTCTCAGTCGTGAGGTTGAGAAGCCCGCGCCGTAATCTCTGATTCGGCGTCGGGAGAAGTCACAATACTGTTTCTGATCATGCTGCCCAAAACGCCAAAAACCCTCCTGGCCAAGTATGATTGGTTATGATTGTTAGGGTTCCCACACATCCCACGATTTTTTGTGATTATGGCCCAATTCGATACCGGCTTGCCCAGTATTAGTCAAATTCAAGGCTATATCAAAGACCAACAACTCCTAGAGCTAAAACTTCTCACTGGAGATTCCTTTAGCGGGCAATTGTGCTGGCAAGATCAAAACTGCCTGTGTCTGATCACTCAAGATCAGCAGACCATCATGATCCCTTATCATGCGATCGCTTATCTAAAGCCACAGGCACCTAAAGCCTAAAGGTAACCATTCAGCCGTCAGTGGTCAGTTTATTTTATTCAAAGGTACGCTCTTACCATTAAGAATTAAATTCGCGCTTATTGTCGCACCTAAAAGCACCGATTGCGCTACTTGAGGTGCTGCGAGAACAGTAGCGTGGCCTTTAGCTGATAGCTGATAGCTGATTGCTAAAGGTTAAAGGCTAAAGGCTGAAGTTTGATTTACAACTTATAGCTTAGTCCAGTCAGTAACAATATAGTTGCGATAATACAGCCGAAGCATCCCAGGGCAAGATTAGTCATATTCGATTGACTTGCTGATGCTAGGGCTGTATTGAGATCCGGTGAAGTTAGACGTTCATAGTTTTTTATTGCCACATTCGCTTCTGGTAAAGAAGAGATCAGACTACCAATAAAATAATGTAAACCTACAAACACTGCTGAGCCCAACCACTGACTTAATACTGAACTATATAGTTCAGTATAGGCCAAGAATAAGGCATTTAAAACATAACATAATACCGTCAGGGATATAGTCCCTAAAAAAAACTTCCACCAGTTTGACTCAAAATCTTCCTCAGTGATATCTTCAAATAATCCTGGGCGCTTCTTTTTCAAGTTATTTTCAAAATACACAAATATCCCAATCCCAATTATACAGATCAACACTCCGATTAATAACCAGTGCCATGTTCTTAATGGGATGTCTTCTGATAAATAATTAAACTGAAAGCCTCCGGTTAGGCACCAATAGGCTATACTGGCAAATCCAAACATAGTTAAGGACATAATTGAATGCCAAATTACCAACTTTTTTTCACGATTGATTAGAGTCATGAGATTTAATATCTTATTGAAATCCCTCTTGAAAAACCACTTAAATAAAACAAATAATGGAGCAACAAAAAACATAAGATAAATGTTTGCAAAATTTGACCCTAGTGGGGTAGCTATCCCTCCTAGCCTACCTAATCCCAGTGAGACAAGCATTAAAAGTAACTCAGGATTGTTGGTACTTGAGTTAATCACCAAGGTGCGTTGCTCGCGCCCTAAATAGTCACCAGCAAGACCCGCTGCACAGCTCACCATCAAATCAGTGGTGTAGGGAATTAACCAAAAGCAAAATGTTACGGCTGTAATTAAAGAAATCACCAGGAAGGGGATTTCACCAATGAAGTCATGGAGCTTGATGATCCAACTGTCCATTAATTTAAACCTCGACTTAGTTTGGCAATCGTGAGTTACCCTTAAAAAAAACTATTTCATAGTTTGGTATTGATTGATATAGAGCATCCATCGACCGAGTTAGCCTAACCGTTAGTGTGATAGACTATCGACCTTACTTAGATGTCCTTTTATGATGGCACCTGACTCAATCTTCTTTGGTCCGGTTCATCTGCAAACTAGATGGAATTGGAAACACACTGGGCTAAATGATAGTCTATGCCCCAGTAGCTAAAGAATAAAAATCTATAGTCGCGCTTTGTATAAGTCAGTGAAATTACTATCCTCTCATGGCTCACTATCAGGGCTAGAGCACTATTCTCCTTCTAGTCCCACCCCACTTCTGAGTGCAAAGCACCTTGCCAAACGCCTGATTACAACGACAGCAATAGCCCTGGCATCGGGTTTTGTAGCCCTGTGCCAACCAGTGCAAGCTTTACAGGTACAAGTTCAACCAGACAATCCCCAGTTAGGCGATACTTTGTCAGTGGTAATTCAAACCGAAACAGTTGGTTCAGCACCAACCGTTTCTATGGGTCAAAAGACCTATCCTACCTTTGCAGCAGGGACAAATCGTTATCGAGCTTTAGTACCCACTACACCATTAGATAAACCAGGAAAATTGGTTTTGCGGGTGGCTGGTGATGGTAAAGTCAACAACATAGCTGTACCACTTCAGAATCGGTCTTTCCCTGTCCAACGCATCTGGCTGTCTGGCAAAGCCTCTGCCCCAGCAACCCAGCTTGAATTAAATCGGGTTGCCCAGTTTAAAAAATTATTGACCCCAGAAAAATTCTGGAATGGTAAATTCTATAGACCCAACAATGCTCGTGTCTCCAGTGTTTTCGGTGTTCGTCGCTACTACAACGGTGTCTATGCTAAAAACTACTACCATCGTGGTGTTGACTATGCCGGTCGCTTCGGTTCACCAGTAGTAGCACCAGCAGCAGGACAGATAGCACTAGTGGGACGAGAGTCTGAAGGTTTCCGGGTTCATGGCAACACCGTAGGGATTAACCATGGTCAAGGGGTACTCAGTATCATGCTGCACTTGAGCGAAATTAAAGTTAAAGAGGGGGATTTTGTTCAAGCTGGCCAGGTCATTGGTACCATTGGTTCTACAGGTGCTTCCACTGGTCCTCATCTACATTGGGGTCTCTATGTTCACGGTCAGTCGGTTGACCCGGTACCCTGGAGATGGCAAGGTGTGAATTGACCGAAAAAGTGGGTCTCAAGCCCCGTCCTTCGGCAGACGGCTTTTGTTCACTGTGGTATAATAAAAAGGTAGCCTAGCACAGACAGGATTCGTCGGTACTGTCAACAAACTAACGACGTAAAGCGATGCTAGTACATGAGGCGCGAAAAACCTCATTAAAAACGTATGGATCAAGCGCTGATACCGACAACCAGTAAAGCAAATCTTAAAAGATGAAAGTACCGTGGGGCACACGGAAACTGAGGAAACTCAACGCTTAGGGAGATAAGCCCACTGGGGTTAGTTAAATTAAGCTCAATATTTGGTTTTTAACGGATATTTGGCTTAAACATTGCCTTTGCTGGATAACTAATTTTAAGGCATGTCGAAGAACTAAGAATCCCCGTCCTTCCAGGGCGGGGAGTGTCAACTGACCCCAGCCCATCACTTAAGTGGATCACCTATACAATAACTAAGCCAGCACATTTTTCATCATAGGTAAAGCTTAAAGGTTAAAGGGAATGGGCAAGAGGGAAAAATTTTCTTTCCTCTTGCCGGTTCCCTATGGGTTAGCTGTTCACTTGTCCTGGCCTTAGGACAAGGGTGGTTATTGACCACTACTCCATAAATTCCTCGTATTTGTAGTTAGTCATGGTATAAAGCCCTATGGCTAACTTACTTTTTTTGATTTTACTAGCAAATCCCACTAACCACTGACTCCGCTTCACGAAATCCCCCAGATTCACCCATCGGTATCAGCTTAATCAGATCAAGACGAAGCTAAATTCCTAGATTATACTATTAATTATTTTGACAATTAAATCAATAGCTATTAAATCTACTCATGAGAATTGAGCAAATTGTAGAAAAAGCGTTGAAAGATGGCTACTTAACTCCCCTGATGGAGAGTGAGGTCGGTCGCCTTTGTGACACAGCTTCGGAACTCTCCATTGAAGAATATATGGCATTAGACAAGCTGATGGGGGCGCTGCTATCTGGTGAGGTGGTTACAGTTGCTCGCAAGCAGTTTATCAATGTCATGGAAGAGTTGGTATTAAGCGAAGCAATTGATCAAGTTACCAAGATAGAAGACAAGAGCGATCGCTTTCTGGAGGTAGGAGATATTGCTGCCTATGCCCTCAATAGACTGCCCCCTCTCTATGCCACTACCGAAAAAGGTGCTCAATACCAGCGTAAAAGAGCAAAGCAAGACCTAATGGATTTAATTAACCATCAAGTCAAGGATGCCATAGCCAAATACCTAGAGCGACCTGATTTTGGCGCTGATCGCCAAGCAATCCGCAAAAAAACCAGCAAAGATCTGATGGGACAGATTAGTAGTATGTTAGAGGGCTGTGCACCAGGCTTTGAGCCCAAGCCTCAGCGCTCAAATGGATTACATGGATTACGTTGAGTCAGTGTTAACAGGTTATGGTTAAAAAAAAAATTTTAAAGTACAATTTTTGGAGTTGAGATGTTTAATTTCTCACAATTACTGGTGTTCCTAGACTGACCTGCTCATACAACTGTTTAATATCCTGGTTGAGCATCCGTAAGCAGCCGTGGGAAACCGCTTTGCCGATTAGCTCTTCTTCATCAGTGCCATGAAGCCCGATTTGATGGTGTCCGTCAGACCAAAAACCAATCCACCTTTCTCCTAAAGGATTATCAGGTCCAGGAGGTATGAGTTCACCAGTAATCGGTTCTTTCCAAATAGGGTTGGGTTGTTTGCGAATAATTTTGAAACTGCCAGTGGGTGTATCCCAACCGGGTTTACCAATAGCAATTGGGTGGCTCTGGAGCAATTGTTCTCCCCAGTACAAATAGACCGTAGTATCACTCAAATCCACAACTACCTGGTAAGTAATAGCAGCAATTGCGTCAGTAAAATAAGAAGTGGCTGGTAAAACCTTGGGAATTTTTGATTTCAGTCTCTTTAGCGTTACCTGAGGTTTTATCAGATCTGAGGCTGTTTTTTCGGATGACAACGGTTCCAGTTCTGGGTATACTGAAGAGGTTTTTGTCAGCGTCTTATCTGTATCGAGTCGTGCTATGGTCAACCGAGAGGTTGCTGGCAAGACCTGGCTAATCTCAGGTGTAAGTTGCTTCAGGTTAAGCTGTGGTAGTTTAGCTGAGATTAACAATCCTGCTGACCCAAAGCAAAATATCATTAAGCTGGTGTTAATTGAGTTGCTTATGGCCATAATTAATTTATTTAATAGTTAATTAATTGGGAATGACTAGTTAATTTAATAGTTAATTGGCTGTTTGCTGGCTCAGTCCACTACAAGCGTGAAAATGTAACATAGACTAGTGCTCGATGAGCGGGAACCAATCGCAGAAGTTGGGAGTCAATGAGAGGAAGAAAGTTTTAGAAGCTATTCCAATCATGAGTCAACCAATTTCTCTATCCTGGTCAACAGAGGTAACACTTCCTCAAGTGCCGGTGCAACCTGAGAAACTCTCTAACTATGATTTGGTTTTACGCTGTCAGGAAGGTATGAATCCTGACCGCACAGCCTTTGCTGAGCTACTACGTCGGTATCAGTCCCACGTGGATAAGATTTTGTATCACTTAGCACCAGACTGGCAAGATCGCTCCGATTTAGCCCAAGAGGTCTGGATTAGGGTTTACCGTAATATTAAACGACTTAATGAACCAGTCAAGTTCAAAGGTTGGTTAAGCCGTATTGCCACCAATCTTTTCTATGATGAGCTCCGCAAACGCAAGCGGGTAGCCCACCCCCTGTCTCTGGATGCACCACGTCATATGGATGATGGCGATATGGATTGGGAAATTGCTTCAGCAGAGCCTGGTCCAGAAGAAGATATGACGACCAGAGAGTTTTATGAGCAACTGCACAAGGCAATATCAGAGTTGCCAGAAGTGTTTCGTACTACCATCATCCTTAGGGAAATCGAAGGTATGGCTTATGAAGAAATTGCCGAAATTACTGGCGCTTCTCTCGGAACCGTTAAGTCGAGAATTGCTAGAGCAAGAGCGAGATTGCAATCTCACCTGCAAGCTTATCTAGATTCCTAAACATCAGTATAGTTACTTAATAATATCTCAAATTTTTACAAGGCTTGCTTAATCATATCTTTATCTAAAGCCCCTGATTTAACCAGACTTGCTTGATCAGATCTTTATCTATTAGCAGGATTTCCTGTATTGGTTATTCCCTTAAAATAAAAAATATGGGAGATCTAGTGTGGGGAGTTTACGATGACTCGTTGGTGATGAGAAAATGACCTCTAAATTTAACCCTAACCCTGATAACACTTATGGGCAGGAATCTGCCAAAGATATGGATTCCCTCAAACGCGATCGCTTTCAATTAATCAGTGCCTACGTTGATGGGGAAGTAACATCAGCAGAGCGCTCTGATGTGCAGCAGCTATTGGCAACTGACCCAGATGCCAAACGATTATACAATCGACTGCTGATGCTACGTCAGGCATTCCGAACCATGCCCGTCCCACAAACAGAGCAACCAGCTCAAGAACTGGCACAGCAAGTTTTCTCAAAAATTGACCGCCGCCGGAATCGCCGAAAATTTGTTTGGGGTGGTGCTGCCCTTGCTGCCATGTTTGTCGGTGCAGTTTCGATGATTGTGCCTAATGGCCCCTCACCAGTGCCACAGATAGCGAATAACGTAACTCCATCCCCGAAAGCAGAACCCCTCAGGATTGCTCTGAATCGACCGCTGCTTGAGATACCATTAGCTCCAGTGTCATCTCCTAGACCGTCTGTATTACCAGAATTTAAGGGAAATGTCAATAATCCTAATTTGAATTAAATTAAATTGGGATAAATGTAAATTGGGATAAGTAAATTGGGATAAAGGGTTCTTGCCTCAGCTTGGAACTAATCACTATTTCAGTGTTTAGCTTTTTCATTGTTTACCTTGTAGTTTCGTGATCAACTCATAAAATGGCTCCCAATTATCTTCCTGAGTAATTGGCTCCCAAACTGCTTCAATGACAGGTCTGAGTAAAGCAGTTTGCGGATTCTTATCTCGCAGAAGTGCTGACATATCCTTGAGCTGATCAACTGATAAATTTTGTAAAAGGTGGTAGTATAAATTGCGCCAATCTGCTAGGGATGAATACTGAGCCTCTGACTCCCAAAAAGATTCTCGGCTCATTATCTGAGTAACATCATCTCGCCAACTCTTATCAAACTGTTGGGCTAATTCAGCAAAGAAAGCGTGATAACCAACCTGAGTATCTTGCAGGAACTGAATCGTTAACCTCAATAACTCTGACTCTTCCGACTCTGGCAACTGTTCAAATCCCAGTTTATTCAGCATCAAGTGCCGATAATTGCGGTAATAATGTTTCCCAAACTCGGCTAAACCTGCTTCCATCTCCGATGTTGGGATTACCATCCCTAACGGTTGCTGAAGCATTTCTAAATTTAACTGACAAATTCCAGGTTGATTGCCGTAACTATAGCGCCTGTAATAGTCAAAGTAAGCAGCGGTAAACTTAGGGTCATAGGTGGGGATAAAGGCGAATGGTCCATAATCAAAACTTTCTCCAGTAATCGACATATTGTCGGTATTTAAGACAGCGTGACAAAAACCCGCTGCCATCCACTGGGCTGCTAATCGAGCCACTCGTTCCACCAACTCAGCGTAAAACTGAGCATACTGCTCATGTTTGTTATCCTCCTTTAGGGGGATTATGCTTGGGTAGTACTGCTCAATTACATGGTCTAATAGCTTTTTGATTAAATCCGGACGCTTAAAGTAATGCAGTCGCTCAAAGGTACCAAACCGGATATGGGAACGGCTAAAACGTACTATCACTGATGAGCGAGTTGGAGAAGGTTCATCACCTCGCCATAGTTGCTCACCAGTTTCAATCAGGCTCAGACAGCGGGAGGTTAAAACTCCAAGATGGTGCAACGCTTCAGCTGCAAGTACTTCCCGCACCCCTCCTTTGAGGGTCAGTCTACCATCAGCAGTTCGGGAGTAGGGTGTGGTGCCAGAGCCTTTGGTACCGAAGTCGTAAAGTTCCCCATCAATACCTCTTACTTGACCATAGAGAAAACCTCTGCCATCCCCTAGTCTAGGGTTATATTCACCAAATTGATAGCCATGGTAGCGCAGGGCTAAAAAGGGTCGAACTCCCTGAAATTTACCGAAAGCTTGGATAAAGTCTTGGTCGTTAGTGTCTTGGGGATTTAATCCAATACGGGGTAACAATTGGTCGTTACGAAACCGCAGGATATGCCTAGGAAATTCTGCTGCTGCTACTTCGTCAAAATAGTCATATCCGAGGGATTCTAAGGCTGGCTCGTAGTTGAGAGAAAGGAACATATCGATCGATCAGGGTTTTGTAGCTGTTAGGGAATAGGTTTGCAAAGGAATAGTTTTTTTATTCACCACAAAGACCCAAAGAATGATAAACCATCTAAGATTGTGAACGAAGGAAGAAAGTGGATTTGATCTAAGATATGCCTAATTCTATAATGTTCCAGGAAGATGGGTATGTAGTTCTCGAAACTAATCAGCCAGAGGTGATTCTGACTCCAATGGAGTTAAAGTCAAAGTTAATGGCAATCTTGGCAAATCGTCAGGATGATTTGCCAAGGGATTTGCAACATTTGACCTCTTTAGAGGAGCAAGGACAGTATTTGATGGAGACCAGCTGTGAATTAGATGTAGGACCTGGAGAGTATTTACAATGGTATGTAGTGCGCCTTTGACACTCCCCGGCCTAAAGGCGCGGGGATTCTTCGCTCAACGACCCGACTTGCTGAACCTGGCCGGAACCAAGAACAGTAGAGGCCAGATCTCCCGAAGAGTTCGGATCTATGATCCAGGTTCCGGTGTGCCCCACCGTACCCAAGGCTCTTTTTAAGATATTGATTGCGGCGTTGTGATCTCGGTCTAGTTCACAGCCACATTCGCAGACGTGAGTTCTGGTTGACAGTGACTTCTTTACTACCTCGCCGCATTCTGAACAATTTTGGCTTGTATAGGCAGGGTTTACCGCAACGGTGACTCTACCAAACTTCTGACCAAAATGCTCTAACCATTTTCTAAATTGATACCAACCTGCATCGTTAATAGATTTAGCTAAACAATGGTTTTTAACCAAATTTTTGACTCTTAAATCTTCATAGGCGACCAAGTCGTTAGACCGGATTACGCAACGTGCTAGTCTCTTAGCATGTTCTTCACGCTGCCTACTTATTTTAAGATGCTGTCTGCCTAATTTATTAACGGCTTTCTTGCGGTTAGATGAGCCTTTCTTTTTGCGAGATACTCGGCGTTGATAAAACTTTAGACGCTTTTCTCCTGTTCTATAAAAACGTGGATTAGGTTCGGTGTTGCCTTTAGAGTCGGTATAGAATTCTTTCAGCCCTACATCTAACCCTACAGTGGCATCAACTGGATCTAGTTGTTCTTTTACATCGACAGAGATGCAAAACTGAACATAGTAGCCATCCGCCCTTTTTACAATGCGAACCCGTTTGATTTGCTTTTTGTCGAAACGCCACAAATCCCAGGTACCTTTAAGTTTAAGCTTTCCGATTCCTTTCTTGTCACTGAAAGTGATTGACTTTGTGTCAGAAGAAAGTTTCCATCCTGATTGCTTATACTCAACCGACCTACAGTGTTTCTGAAAACGGGGATAGCCTTTCTTCCCAGGTACTTTTTTCTTGCAGTTTTCAAAGAAGCGAGAAATTGATGACCATGCTCTTTCAGCCGCAGCTTGTCGAGCAGTAGAATTTAACTCATTGGCAAAAGGGAATTCTTTAGCTAGTATCTTGCAGTACTTGCTAAGGTCGTATTTCCCTGTCCCTTTGTTATCCATCCATAAACGAATGCAGCTATTACGGATAAATTTAACCGTCCGAATTGCTTCGTCTATTGCTTGATATTTATGGGGCTTACCGTATGCTTTAAGCTCTACTATGATCATCAGAACTCGACCTCTTCTATTAGAACATTACGCTAACACGTCCAGCGAAAACTGTCAAGGTTAGATTTCAAACTTTTTCACGGCGACTAAAGTCGCTAGTCACTTTCAGCCCCGCGTCTTTAGACGCGGGGCTGAAAGTGTTTGGTTTTCTAGTAAAAACTATACCGGCAACAGAACAGCAACGCTGAGCGCCGATGTCTAGGCAACAACTCGGCGCTCAGCGTCACGGGGCGGTATATGACAGACTGTTTAAAGTGAGAATCCCCGTCTAGGTAACAGTGGGGAGCTTTAAAGGTAAGGTCTTTAGACGCTGGTGGTTTCTTCGGGTATTGCCACTAGTGCTACATCCACCTGGTCTTCTTCAAGTTCGGTTAAATCTACTCTAATACCAGGTCCAAAGAAGTTTTCCAGTTTTTCCTGCTTTTTGAGCCAAGTCTCAAAAGGAATTAGTGGGGAATCAAATTCGAGAATTAAGGCATAAGCACCATCCACCGAAGTTTCTCGTAACCCCATCAACACAGGTCTTTCTTCATCAGTAGGAGATAAACCCAGGCTTTCCAAGGAACTATCTAGATGGGCTTCTTGACCATAGCGATATCGCATTACGTCTTTGCGAATCTGGTTTTGGATTGGGGTGGCGCTTTGCTCTCGCAGCGTCAGGACTTCAGGAATTGTTGCTTGGCTTAATTCTACAGGCTTTAACTCCGCAGCTTTGAGGGCAAGACCACCTAGTAGAATCGGAATTCCATAAAAGAATCCCACTAGATTCAGGGTGGCATTATCGGTAGCGTAGGCAACAAAGCCGATTACGGTCAGTAATCCACCAATGACTAGACCTACAGTTCCTAGGGAAGTTCGGGGTAACATTATTTAGCTATATAACAGAAATAACTCCAGTTTTATTATCATAGAGTGGTGGTCAAGTCATAGAAGTTGACAAAATTACCAATATATGGTTTTGGGTGAATTTTATCCACTCCTATCTGCCCTATCCCCCATCTTCCCATCATTACATCAACCCAATACTCTGATTACTGGCTTGACCGATATTCCCGACTCCAGGCAAGTAAGAACGAATTAATAATTGCACCAAGTCTTTCTCTTAAATACCTTATTCCCCCTTTTTATGATAAAATCTGATCGTTATCATAAAATTCTTGTAAATAAGAGACAGTCAAAAATGGAGTTGGAAAAAATTAAGGAGCGAATTACCTTAATCACGAGTAAACGGGAATCCTTGTTACGGCTTCTGGAGCAACCCGATTTGGGAACCCTCAGAATTGATGTTAATCAGGCTCTGGAAGAACTCGATGATCTAATCGATGAATTTAAGCGTACTTTCCCCGAATAGAAAGGCTAACTGATTCCTAAAAAAATTGGCGTTGCTGATTAATTGAATAACTGAAGGTAATAAATAATTAGGAAATCAGCTGACTATAATTGCATAATTCCTTAGTTTAGCAGCGCCTTATTCTAGTTTTCCTTTCTCAGCTGATTTTAGCTAGTGGTTCTAGACAGTTAACTTTATCACTCCCCATTTTCCTAACTAAATTAATTAGATCTGAGGTGGCAACATCTTTCCTACAGAAGATGTCAACGGGAGCAGTTTGGCTCATCACCTCAATTTGGGGGTCTTCTACTGAAGAGTAGGCAATAATTTTAGTGTCTGGCTCTAGACTTTTGATCCGGGTGGCTGCACTGAGACCATCCATCATAGGCATTTGTAGATCAAGTACTATAACATCCGGGCGATGGCACTCTACCATATCAATGGCTTCTTTCCCGTTACTAGCAAGAGCAACTATCTCAATATTCTCCTGAGCAGAAAATGCTAACTGAAGGCTATATCGAGTTAATTCATGGTCGTCAACTACAAGAACTCGCAAGGCAGGATGCTCACAGGAAAACATAGGAAGACACTGATCATTGTTTGACTTTTTCAGTCTAGTAAGTTAGAGTATAACATTTTATCTACCTATCGAAATAATCAACTGATCATTTCATGAATTTATTACATTGACTACAATATCAATTTACATTGATACATATAACCTGATGTGACATACTCCCCACCTTGCCATCCTCACAGGGCTAGGTTTTTTACATTTGGGTTGGGAGTCGGGAGTCGGGAGTCGGGAGTCGTCAGAAGCGGGAAATGGGCAGATGGGGAGATTTTTATTGGATCTATGCGCAAAAATAAATATGAAATCAAAATCTATCGCTTTTGCCTTTTGCCTGGTCAACACCCACGGTTTATGAGACTTATGCAAGAGGTCTATTGATGATGTGTCCGAACCGTTAAAACTTGGGGGGGTGTTGAGTCTGGCGGATAGAGAAAATCGACTTGCACCAGCCGCTGGTCAAGGGGTGGCATCTGCAACCTAACTTGGGCTACCCCCTGCTCACCACGCCGTTGTACCAAATGCACATAGCGCGTCCGAGGTAAACCTTGATCATCCTTATAGCTCAATTGCACTGTCCCCCGGAAAAATATTTGCTTAGCTGGTGCCTTTAAAAACCTTAATCCTCCCTGGATTTGATCTTGTTTAATTGGTGTCTCAATAGCCAGGGTGACCGTTTGAGTATCCCCGGTGGGATTAATCAGTGGCAAGGTCAGGCTGTATTGCACCCCATAGTTACCATGGGCAAAATAGGCGGTATCTGGATAACGGACTAACATCGGCGCACTCTGAATTTGACCAGTACCTAACCTGCCGTGATGGAGGGTACTCAGTCCGTAGGAAAAGGCTTTTCCCGGTTGCGGAATAGTTAGAGATTGAGCAGTAGGATTATCCACTAACTGAGCTTGCCATCTAGAGCCTCGGGCTACTCCTGCCACTCGACCGTAGATAATTGAACCAGTAGTAGCAATCGGATCAGTCGGGGCGCGATCGCGTGGTCCAGCTAACTCCCCTTGCTCTAATAAATCCTGCCATTGAGCTATAGTAGGAGAGCGTTCATTGCCATTACTATCTAAAGGTGCATACTGAGCAAGACTAGCGGCGTATACTTTTCCATCACTGTATAACCGCATCAACGTTGAGCGACCATTAATCGGTGGTGTCAAGGTTCGCACTGGAATTGGCAGATTCAGCAACATGCGGCTTTGCTGAGCCTGAATCACCAATTGGGCAGGAAATCCGTCTTGCCTACCTCCACGGAGAATATCACTCATCACTCGGCTACCAGGCCCAGCATAAACTCTACCGGAAGAATTATCTACTTGGGAGGGTAATTCGATAAATGGTGCATCAGGCTGACTCAGGTAACTAGCTGCCTCAATAATATCTACTGTTACTGGTTCTTTGCCCGGATTGTGGAGGATAATCCCTAGATAGAGGGTGCGCAAATCATCTAGGGTGGCTGCTTTGGCAACATGGTGGGCAAAGATATCAAAGCGCCCCTGAAATGGAAAGTTTAAGTGAGCCCCTGGGTTGGCTTTGTCAAAAGGGGGAAATGTGGACAGTAAAATTCCTTCAGTCTGTACTAGTTCGGGACTGTTGCTGTTAAATACGGGTACATTATCTAATTGTCCTGGTAGAGGGCGTATTTCTTGGAGTTGCACGATTTCTAATTGAGGTGTTGGTGCTGGGGTGGCTTGAGCCAGGGTGAAATTTAGTAAAAATGGCAGCATGGATAATGGGGTTTTAGTTAAACCAAAATTGGTTAAACCACAAAGACGTGAACAGGCCAAGATTTTGATAAAGGTGCCATCTGCGTTCGTTCAGAAACTCTGTTAGTTACAGGTGTTTAGTTACAGGTGTTGGCTAGCTGGGAATTCTGAGTTTTAGTGATGCCAGCTGGGATTTTCCAGTATGGCATGGGAAAACATTGAATCTATAACTATGACTTTTCTTTACCACCAAGTTTCCCTTGCCGAACTTTCCACCAAGGCACGTTCTGATCGCACACGCTGGCAGTCAGGAACTGAATTACCTATGGTTACCTATGGGGAAGTGTCTCTTGGTTTTATTGTCCCTCTCGAAATTCTAACTGCTTTGCCCACTGAAGCGGTGGCTGGAATGCCCCTAAAAGAACTACAGCGTTGGCTGTTTAGAAATCGGCAAGGATGGCTGGAAGGGATTATGGATGCTTTGACTCTCACTTACAAGAAACAGGAGGTACTGGGGTTGCTCCACCCTCGCTACTCAGATCAGTTATCAGAGCTAGTCATAAGTAGACAATCGGCTTAAACCAGTGAGTATTTCAAGAAAATCCCACGTCAGCAGCAAAACGCGATGTTCCGTTCGCGTTCGCGTAGCGTGGCCTACGGCCAATCGCGTAGCAGCGACCGGGCCATAATCGCATTTTTAGGTATTGCCTATTTGCGGTATGATATCACAATTTATGAGCAATTTATGAGCAATTTATGAATTCCCTCTTCCAGTTCCTTCCCCCTGTTAAGCATTTTGAAGTTAAAATAACTAGTTATTTTAACTAGTTATCATAGTCAGCAAAATACCCATGTTTAAGGAGGTAAAAAGGACTCCATAGACTACTAAGAAACAACTCCATTTGGCAAGCTGCAATTAAATCCGACTGGATAGAACCACCGTGCTTGAGCCAGTGAAAGGTAATTTTGCGCAAATCGTTGCTCATGTAAGCCAGAGTAGCCAATGGTCTTAGCCAAGGTTTTACACTCAACATCCGGGTCACATGACGACTTAAACCAATGCCACGGAAAAACGGAATTAAATACTCACGTCTCAGACGCCAGCTAGGAATTTTGTGCTCAATTTCCATAGCAGGATTGTACCAGATTTCCCAGCCCTTAGCTTGGATACGAGACAACATCTCTAAATCTTCCCCAGTTAACATACTGCTCTTAGTGCGCCCAGTCAAAATAGGCCGAGAGGGCATACTCTCTAACCAAGCTTGTTTTCGCACAACCAACCCAGCTGAAGGTGGTAGTAATTTTTTGTGAGGTTCATAAAGTAATGGCTCACAACCACGTTCAGTGATTGCTAGAAATGGCGCAAGTTTATCAAAATTTGGTGGAGGAGTGACTTCAAAAACACCATGGATTTGACTACCATAAGCACCAGAAGTAGGGTGAGATTTGCCAAAGGCGTAAGCAGCAGCTATCCAAGACATTGATGGAATCGTGTCATCGTCTAGGAAACCCACTAGTTCACCTCTAGCTTCCTGAATGGCACGGCATCTGGCATAAGCTGCCCCTTGTTTCGGTTCAAAACAATACCTCAACGGATATTGCGTTGGCCAATTGGCTTGATAAGCCTCAACAAGCTTAGCAGTGCCGTCAGTACTGTTGTTGTCAATAACAATAACTTCCCAGCTCAGTTGGTCTTGCTGGCAACAGTCTCGGAGTCGATCTAAGACTTCTGGTAAACGCTTATGACCGTTGTATGTCGGGATGGCAACAGTTAACTCAATCACCATATTTTTTTTTCCACTGTAGAAAAATAACCCTAACTAATTATTGAGAATATTCCCAAGTGTTGACCAACATTATCTCTCTCTGAGGACATAAATTGTTATTGGTTTAGGAAATTTAACCGATACTTTAGTACTTTAGGTGCGACCCGTGGCGAATTTAATTCTTAATCCGGAAAGCGCACCTCAAGCGGTAAGCTTACGCACTAGGCGAGCCCATGCTACCCTTTCCCCACTCCTGACTCCTGGACAAAGTTGGTTATATCCAACTCAGGTTACTAGTAAGCGCCTTTTTTTTGGAAAAGCACTATGGCAGTTTTTAATAAAATCTTCAAATCTAGCCACAGTGACCAATTTTCCATGTACAAAGTATCTAGACGTACCACTTCTTCAAAAGACGTAATATCCGAACGACCGGACACTTGCCAAAGTCCGGTTATTCCCGGTAAAACTGCATGACGTATAAAGTGGTGTTCAGAGAATTTATTGACATCTCTGATTGGCAATGGCCTAGGACCAACTAAACTCATTTCTCCACAGAGAACGTTAAGTAATTGGGGAAGTTCATCTAAGCTATAGCGGCGGATAATTTTTCCTACTTTGGTAATCCGTGGATCATCCTTTATCTTAAAGAGAACACCATCTTTCATTTCATTACGAGCTTCTAGCTCTTTGAGACGTTGGTCAGCATCCACAAACATACTGCGAAATTTCCAAGTCTTAAATCGTTTATTATGTAAGCCAACTCTTTCCTGTTTGTAAAATATCGGTCCTGGGGAATCAAGCTTGATTAAAACGGAAATACTGATAAACAGTGGCAAAAGCACAATTATTCCTAAGACAGAAAGCACAAAATCCAAACATCTTTTTGCCAAAAAGTCAATACCAGTAATTAGAGGGGGAGAAAACCCTATGGTAGGCACACCACCTATACTAGACATCTCCACATTTTGGTAAATAGGTCCTAAGTCTGTACACAAAATTCGCAAGGTGATACCTGCGTTTCTGAGACTCCAGTAAAAGAACATATAATCTTCTACCTTGTTCCAAGAGCAAACAAATACTTCGGCTACGTCTAGAGCACGAATTTCTTTAATAAAATCGGATAGGTTCGATTGATCTAATAAATTAATATCGAAGAATTTAATAACGCCATAACAATCTTCGTTTTCCAGTATTTGAATTGCTTTTTGTTGTTGATATGGTGAACCTATGATCAGGGTTGGATAGCGAAGTAAGCCTTTTTTACGAAGCCGTCTCAGAAGAAAATCTATTCCTAAGCGTCCGATGCAGACAAGAGCGAGGCTTAATAGCCATAACAAACTATCAATTAGTTGAATCACAAATTGATCGGGTTGATACAGGCAAGCAATAACGAGTAGACTAATCTGGGCAACAGTGATTGTCTGGGCTAGAGCTAAGTAGTCACGGCGTTTGTTACCAGAATTATAAAGGTCTTGTAAAGCAATCAATAAAATTTCCCAGGGTATGACTATATAAACTAGTATTGCTTGATTGACTATTCCCCAATCATTATTTATATACTTACTAAAAAACCATGCCATCAATAGCATGAATAGATCAGTGAAAACTAATGTAACGATGCGAAGCCATACAGCATAGGTATTGCGACGAAGTTTTGCAAAAATAGGATCACGTATATCAAATCTATAGGTTTCAGTTAAGGGCAGTCCCATCCTAGACAACTCCATTGATTAATATCCGATTAAAACCAAATTATTAGACCTAATAATCAAGGGTATTTCAGGCTAAAAATTTGGATAGGATACTTATCAAATAATGCAATTAGTTAAATTTTAAATAAAAAATAAAAAGCTAATATTTTTAATTGTATAAATTATAAAGTTATTTAATAATTGAAGATGCAATTGTTTTAATTGTATTCAGAGGATTTTGGCTATCAAACTATTTACTATAAAGCGAGCCAAAAAAATCAACGGCCATCAGCTTATTTATACATAAAAATTATGCCATAACAGGATGATTTTGAAAAACTGGTATACTTCCTATATAAATATATAGCCGTACACTTAATTTTGTTTGATGCTTGACTAAACCAGTGTTTCCAAAGTCGCCCTCATCCTAAAGCATGGGGCTAAACAACCTAATTAACCTGCCCATACTCATAAAATTTGAGAACTTATCCCCTGGGAAATTATGATAATTTTGTAAAGTTTTTAACCTTCAATACACCCTCTGATGTGGTATGCTTATTACTGATAGCTAGGCAATAATACTGCCTTAGTGGCGACGCATTTATTAAACTAGTATGCTCCATATTATGGAAATAGATTTGCATAAAAAAACTCTTTAAAAAATAAAAAAAAATATCCTGATCGTTTAAAATAAAAAAATAATAGCAACTTTTTAGCCCAAAAAATAATTTGCGTCAACACTATTTGAGTCTTTCAATAATTCTATTAATCTATAATTTTAAACTTTCTGTGGAGAATATGTGAAATTTTTACTGAGAGTTTATTTACGGTAAATTCACTACAGCCACAAATAAATTTTTGAGTTAACCTGGTGATGATTAACTCCCAGGCAAACTGGGAAGTTTGCATGGGAGATTTTCTCGGGAAGCAATATCTACCAAAATTGCCCACATTACGTTACAGGAAAAGTAAAGAATGACGGAACCAAAAAGAGCGCTAATCACTGGAATTACAGGTCAAGACGGTTCCTACTTGAGTGAGTTGTTGCTAGAAAAGGGCTATGAGGTTCACGGTATTATCCGAAGGACCTCCACCTTCAACACAGATCGCATTGACCACATCTATGTAGACCCCCACAATGAAAACGCACGGTTCTTCTTACACTACGGTGACTTGACTGATGGTGTGACCCTACGCCGGATCTTAGAGGCGGTTAAGCCATCGGAAATTTATAACTTAGGGGCTCAATCCCATGTTCGGGTCAGTTTTGACTCCCCAGAATATACCGTTGACTCGGTGGGAATGGGTACTCTCCGACTCTTGGAGGCGATTCGGGACTATCGTCAGCGCACCGGTATCGACGTGCGTTTCTATCAAGCTGGTTCTTCTGAGATGTTTGGGAAGGTACAGGATATACCCCAAAAGGAAACTACTCCATTTTATCCCCGCTCTCCCTATGCCTGTGCTAAGGTGTATGCTCACTGGCAAACTATAAACTATCGTGAATCCTACGGCATGTTTGCCTGCAATGGTATACTGTTTAACCACGAGTCACCCCGTCGAGGGGAAACCTTTGTAACCCGCAAGATTACCCGAGCAATTGCCCGAATTGTCGGAGGTCAGCAGAAAAAACTCTACCTGGGTAATCTTGATTCTAAGCGAGACTGGGGTTACGCGAAGGACTATGTCAAGGCCATGTGGCTGATGCTCCAGCAAGACAAACCAGATGACTATGTGGTAGCGACTGGTGAAACCCACTCAGTTAAGGAATTTTTAGAGATTGCCTTCAAATATGTCAATCTCGATTGGAATAATTATGTCGAGTTTGACGAGCGTTATTTGCGTCCTGCCGAAGTAGATATACTAATTGGTGACCCCACCAAGGCAAAGAAGACACTAGGTTGGGAGCCATCTGTAACCTTTGAGCAGTTGGTAGGTTTAATGGTAGAAGCGGATTTACAAGCCTTGGGTCTGTCACTCCCTAATGGCAAAAGTACTCAACCGTTGAATGATCAAGCCTATATCCGTCAAGGTGTAGCTACGATGGTTGACTAATCCGTTAGTCTATGACTGACTGTGAAGGTAGCATCGCTAGTGCAAGGCAATACATCAGCAACCACAAATCCGGATCGATAGGATTTGTGTTGAATAATGACTCAGTATATTCCTGCTTGCATTGCGATGCACCAGACGGTGATAGTTCTCCAAAAGCTAGGCAAGGATGACAAATAAATGGAAAGTTTAGATCTTAGTAATAAGAGGATTCTAGTTACTGGTGGAGCTGGATTTCTAGGACGTCAGGTAGTAGATCAGTTGTGTAAAGCTGGAGCGGATGCACAGAAGATTACTATTCCGCGATCGCGTGATTATGACCTGCGTTCTTTAGAGAACTGTCAAAGAGCTGTGGATCAGCAGGATATCATCATTCATCTTGCTGCTCATGTTGGTGGCATTGGTCTTAATCGAGAAAAGCCAGCTGAGCTATTCTATGACAATTTAATGATGGGTACTCAGCTAATTCATGCCGCCTATGAAGCCGGTGTGGAAAAATTTGTCTGTGTTGGTACCATCTGTGCCTATCCCAAATTCACACCAGTACCCTTTAAAGAGGATAACCTCTGGGATGGTTATCCGGAAGAAACCAATGCCCCTTATGGGGTTGCTAAGAAAGCTCTTTTAGTCCAGCTACAAGCCTATCGGCAACAGTACGGATTCAATGGCATCTACCTGTTACCGGTGAACTTGTATGGTCCGGAAGATAATTTCGACCCCAGCAGTTCCCACGTAATCCCTGCCCTAATTCGTAAAGTCTATGAAGCCCAACAAAAGGGAGAAATGAAATTGCCTGCGTGGGGTGATGGCAGTCCTACCCGTGAGTTTCTCTACTCAACCGATGCAGCACGGGGTATTGTGATGGCTACCACGGATTACAATCAGCCAGAGCCAGTTAATTTGGGTACAGGCTATGAAATCTCAATTCGCGATTTAGTTGAGTTGATTTGCGAATTGATGGAATTTAAGGGAGAAATTGTCTGGGAAACTGATAAACCCAATGGTCAGCCTCGCCGTTGTCTGGATATTGAACGAGCCAAGGAGGAGTTTAACTTCACTGCTCAGATGGAGTTTAAGCAGGGGTTGAAGAATACTATCGACTGGTATCGACAACACGCTAGCTAAATCTACCCAAACTCATTGTCGGTAGGGGCGAAGTATTTGTACCTGGATATGTAGCTTAAACAGTAGCTCTAACCATGCCAGTTTGTATACAAATGCTTCGCCCTCTAAGGGAAAAGCCAGACAGACTTGACTAGAAGAGTAATCAAAAGACGATTTATATCATGTCTGGAAGCATTAACAGTGTAAGGTTTGGTGTGTAAGGTTTGGTAATTAGTAATGGGCAACGGAGACTTGTGATTACTCCCAAACCATTACCCATTACCGAAAACAATGGAAAATTAACACTAAAAAAAAGCTAGACACCATAGGTTTTTTTTGTGTTTTGTTTTTTTTCTAATTTAATCAAATTTAAGTAACCAATAGCATCATAATTTATTCTAATTAATATAGCATCTATCTCTAGATATATTGAGAAAATCAATACCTAGCTTCTGACGGTGAAAAAAGGGTGAGCAATCTACTAAATTTTTGTCAGTGAGTATTCAACTTTTTTAATGAAAAATTATGGAAGCTATAGATTATTCAGAAGAAATAGATTTTCATAAATACTGGCTAGTTTTCAAACGGCGTTTTTTGCCAGCAAGCCTAGCATTTGGTGGTGTTTTCGGTCTGGCCGCATGGTATGTTTTCTCTCAAAAAACTGTTTATTTAGCAGCAGCTCAACTGTTGTTAAAGACAGATAATTCTTCTTCTCTGACCGGGGTTGATAATCCAACTGGCACGATTGATAATGTTGCTCGTCAGAGCGACCCCTTATCTACGGAAGTAGAAATTATTCTTTCCAGACCAATTATAGAAAAAACAATCCAAGCTCTTAACCTCAGGGATAAAAACGGTGAATTTCTATCTCCTGAGTTCATTTTAAAAGAACTGAGTGTCAAACCAATTCCGGGGACAGATATCCTCACCATTTCCTATGAATCCTATGATCCTACTTGGGCAGAAAGGATCGTTAACACACTGATTAAGGTTTACATAGAGAATGATATCCAAACTAACCGAGCGGAAGCTGTCGCCGCTCGTGACTTTATTGAGAAACAACTTCCAAAAGTTGAAGCTACTGTCAGCCAAGCAGAAGCGGATTTGCGTAGATTCAAAGAAGCTAATAAAATATTAGACCTGCAACAAGAAGCTAGCATTGCAGTCGGGTCGATTGCCAAATTAGACGACGAAATTTCTCAACTTCAGGCTCAGTTAGCACAGATAAATGCTGAGTCTGAGGGCTTGCGCAATAAGATTGGTCTGGATACACAGCAAGCTGTGGCAGCTACGTCTTTAAGGCAGTCTACTGGGGTCCAGGAGGCACTGACACAACTCCAAGGGGTACAAGCTCAGTTAGCACTGGAGCGCACCCGCTTCAACGATGAATACCCGACAGTCGCTCAGTTGGCTCTTCAGGAAGCCGCACTATTAAAATTACTACAAGAGCGAATAGCCCAGGTTATTGGTAGCCAACAACCAGCGCCACCGGTTAAGAGTTTGTTAGAGTTTGGACCAATCCAGCAACAACTGACTGCAGAATTGGTTCAGTCCGAGGTACAGCGTTTAGGACTCACTAGCCAACTAGGTGTTCTGAGGAATACTCAGTCATCTTACAAAGAGCGCTCTAGAGTCCTACCGAAACTAGAGCAGAATCAGCGGGAACTGGAGCGACGGGTAGCTGCTGCACAAGCAACTTACCAAATTTTGTTAAGCAAACTACAAGAAACCAGAGTTGCGGAAAATCAAAATGTCGGTAATGCCCGTGTTATTTCAGAGGCGATCGTTCCTGAACAGCCGATTCCGATCCCCATCAACCTGATCCTGGCAGGGGGAGCTTTTGCTGGTATGTTAGTTGCGATCGCTACGGCTTTCTTGATCGACCTCTTAGACAGATCGGTTCATACTCTCAAAGAATTAAAAGATTTGTTCAGATATACCTTGTTAGGGGTTATTCCAGATTACGGCAAGCTGGTCAGTACGAGCTACTTTGCTGGATCGTCTCAACAGAATGTTTTTCCCATTTTTCCAAGAGATTTGCCCCGCTCTGTCGTCGGTGAAGCCTATCAAATTCTGCAAGCCAATCTGAAGTTTATCAGTTCTGATCGACCACTGCAATCGATTGTAGTAACCAGTTCTGTTCCTAAGGAAGGCAAGTCCCATGTCTGTGCTAATTTAGCTGCAGCTATGGCTCAAGTAGGACGCCGGGTGTTACTAATCGATGCTGATCTGCGTTATCCATCTCAACATCATCTGTGGGAACTAACTAACTCCTTAGGTTTAAGTAATATTCTCGTGGGTGATGCTCAATTTCATCAGGCTAAACGGGAAGTAATGACTGGTCTTGATGTTCTGATGGCTGGGGTAATTCCTCCAAATCCTGTGGCTCTTCTAGACTCTCAGAAGATGGCTTTACTGATGCAGAAGTTCTCACGAGAGTATGACTGTGTTATCTTAGATACTCCAGCATTAGCTGGTATGGCTGATGCGCCAATTTTGGGCAAAATGGCTGATGGCATTTTACTGGTAGCCCGACCTGAAAAAATCGATTCTGCCAGTGCTAATGCGGCTATGGAAATTCTCAACAGTTCAGGTCAAAATGTTCTGGGGTTAGTTACCAATGGTGTAATCTTCAAAAACGAACCTGACGGCTATATCTACCGCAACAGGGAAAACTATACTACGCCAGATTTCAGTCAAGAAAAGGCTGAATGTAATCAGCCATAAAACTTTGGAAGTTGTGAATCTGTTATCCAAGAATCTGTTATCCAGGAATCTGTTATCCAGAAGCTGCGCTGCCAGAACGTTGGTGGCGCATTCTGATCATAATTCCTAAGGTTATTTGCTTCATCATCCAGTAAAATACAGTCAGCACCACGAATGTTACGGCCATTACTAGTAGTGGACCTTTAGAGGTTAAATCATGAATCATGCCCTTGGCTAAGCTACTGGGTTGAGCAACTAAGTCCCAGCTGTTGAACCGTTGGAATCGTCCTAAATAAATACCAAAGGCGCACAGAGCATGAGTAATTAACTCAGCTGAAAATATCAACTTTCCTAACCTTCGCTGCTGCAAATACTCACCTAGGTTAATCACAGATAGAACGTAAGCTTCAAAACCGGTTAGGATAACTAGCAGATGTTGGGGAATAACAACTAGAGTAATTGTCCATACTGAGTAATTTCTGCGAATGGCTTGAATTAGATGAATTACATCGGTGAGCAAATAGGGCGCATTGGGCAAAAATAGGATAAAAACTGCTAAACCTATCCACCATAATCCGGAGTGTAAGCCAGATTTACTGCGGAATAGCCAAAAACTTAGAGCTAATGGTATTGATGCTAGAAACAAATTCCAAGCCATCCAGCCATTGTGGCTATGCCAAGCTTTCCATACCTCTGTCAGTAATGTGTCCATAGACATGATTAGTGAACCTTTGCTCTACGGTAGATTAGCCTTATTAAGTGGTATTCAATTTAATCCTTATCCTAACTCATCCGTTCAGTCTTGACCTTTCAGCTTGAGATAGCTTTCAGCTTTAGCTTTCATATCTTCATACTTCAGCCTTAATCAGCGGTTGACGGTTGACGCTTGAAAGTTGAAAGTTGAAAGTTGAAAGTTGAAAGTTTAAGGTTTAAAGTTGGAAGCCTTTGAAGCTCATAACAATTCTGGCTCATGAGCGATTACCGATTACCCGAGAAGGGATATGATCATCAGTCAACTGGATTTGAGATAACAATGCCTGACAATCGGATTATTACTCTCCTGAGTGATTTTGGCTTACAAGATGTTTATGTGGGTGTGATGAAGGGTGTCATTGCCCAAGTTAACCCAACTTTGACTATAGTAGACCTGACTCACCAAATCCCCCCTCAAAACCTAGCTGCTGCTCGGTTTAATTTGATCAATGCCTATCCCTGCTTTCCAGCTGGGACAGTTCATGTGGCGGTGGTTGATCCAGGAGTCGGCAGTCACCGAAGAGCGATCGCTATCCAACTTTCACAGGGTTTCTTGGTTGGTCCAGATAATGGGCTATTCAGTGGAGTTTTGGAGCAATACCCAGTCATGGCAGCAGTTGAGCTAAGCAACTCAGCCTACTGGCGCACTAGAAATCCTAGCACTACGTTTCATGGTCGAGATATCTTTGCTAGTGTTGCAGCTCACTTGGCTAGTGGCTTAGCAATCGAAAGCTTGGGAGAGGTAATTGACCCAAACACTTTGGTAACGCTAGATATACCAACAAAAACACTAACCGATGATGGGATTATTGGTTCTATCCAATATGTTGACCATTTTGGCAATTTAATCACCAATATCCCAGGGGCTGAGGTTGATGGCAAAACTTGGTCGGTTAAGATAAGCGATCGCATTATCCCCCATACTCAAACCTATAGCAATTGCCAACTTGGAGAGTTCGTTGCCCTAATTGGTAGTCATGGTTGGGTGGAAATCGCTGTTAACGGTGGGAGTGCTAAGTCTCAATTAGAGCTGGATTGGGGAGATACAGTGGAATTAAGCATTAAAAATTAGAATGTTAATGAGTACCGAGTTCCTTTCTAGGATATTATGACCACATCACTACAACCATCTGAACCGGTAGTTTACCAAGGTCAGTTTGGCGAATTTACCATTACCGAAAGCGATCGCATTGGCGTAGTTATCTACCGCGCTGGCTTAGTGGTAGCAGCCTTGAGCTTTGCGATCGCGAGTAATTTAATTCTATTGCGGGGAGCTAGCCCAAGTATTTTAAATGTCCTGACTCCTCTTTATGGCTTATTCTGCCTTGCCCTAGGGGTTAGCTTAGTCACCATTCATATTTATCTAGCTCCCCTGCACCGCCTACTACAAATCTTTTGGGGCATCGGTTGCATTTCCTCCATTGTACTGGCCTTTTCCAGCAATGAGCCCCTTGCTCTATACATTTATAACCATCCTATTTCTCTATTCGGAATTGGTTTTACCTTTGCAGCGTTAACCGGAATTTATTTCAAGGAAGCATTTTGCTTTAATCGCTTGGAAACTAAATTCCTAACTCCCCTAGTCCCTATGCTGCTACTAGGACATATCGTTGGATTTTGGTCTACAGATTGGGAGATGATTCTGTTAGGACTCTGGGCGGTTTTGTTTATGGTGTTTGCCCTGCGTAAAGTATTGCAACCGATTCCACCTGATATTGGTGATAAGTCGGTTTTTGAGTATCTCAAAAAGAAGCCTGTGTAAGCATTCAGCGATCAGCGATTGCGCTACGCGCACGCTACGCGAACAGCGATCAGTTATCAGCTATCAGCTATCAGTTATCAGCTATCAGCGGTCAGCGATTAGCGCTACAGATGGTGCTACTTGAGGTGCCATTGGCCGTAGGCCAAGCTACACCGAACAGCTTTTGAGTAAAATAAGCTGACCGCTGACCGCTGAACGCTGAACGCTGAGCACTGAGCACTGAGCACTGACCGCTGACTGCTGAATGCTTACTCCAATTTTCATTAATCTCGAACTATTAAATTCTCCTGTTTGCCCATTGCGCATTGGGCATAGGCACACGCTACGCGAAGGAGGTTTATTTTAACCTGACGGCTGACAGCTGACGGCTGACAGCTGACGGCTGAATGCTTACAAACCTGTAGAGAATTAATAAGCTGCTAGTCATTAGTCAATTATCAAAAAATAAGACTATAAACGAAGGAAGCAAGCGGACTGAATAGAATCCTTTTTAAAATAATCCGGACAGATGGGACTTTGATTGGTAAGTACTAGAAAAGTAAGATGCTCTAGACGTTACTAGTCATCAGTAATTCTTAGTCATCAGTGATTAGGTGACCACGGTTTTCTCTACCGTAGGCTATACCATACATTAGTGACCACAATATCATTTATTTGTGGTTACTAATGACTAGTGACTATTGACGAGATAATTTTTCATAAAAAGTCCCAATCATGCGTTTAGTATGTAGGCGAAAACAGTGGGGTTTAACGGTTAAAGGATGGTTTGTGAATATTTTTTTGATTATTACGTTTAGTCTCTTTATGTTAACTCATATCCACCCATTTTTATCCATTACTTCTCCCATTAACGCTGATGCTTTAGTAGTAGAAGGATGGCTACCGGACTATGCCTTAAAAGGTGCCATGGAAGAATTTGATCGGGGTAATTATCAAAAAATAATCACCACTGGCCTTCCTCTGCGTAAAGGATATTATCTGTCACAGTATAAAAGCTATGCTGAATTGACTGCGGCAACGTTTATTGCACTGGGTTTTGAGCCAGATAAATTAGTTGCTGTTCCAGCACCAGATGTTACTGTCAATCGTACCTTAGCATCGGTTCAGGCGTTACGGGAGTGGCTATTAACGTCTGATGAATCAATAAAATCGATTAATCTTTATTCGTTTGATGTTCATACTCGCAGAAGTTGGATGCTATTTAAGCAAGTTCTTGGTCCTGAGATTAAAGTTGGAGCAATAGCTGCTAATTCCCTTGACTATGAACCAAAACAGTGGTGGGTTTCTAGTCAAGGAGTGCGGTCAATCATGTCTGAAACAATCGCTTATCTCTATGCTCAAGTTGTAAGTTTGAAAGTTTGAATATTGCCAAAATTGCTATATTTAAATTGGGTGAGGGAGTAGGGAGTAGGGAGTAGGGAGTAGGGAGTAGGGAGTAGGGAATAGGGAATAGGGAATAGGGAAAATAAACATGTCTTAAGCTTTAGTTTTACGGCTATATTATTAGGCTTATTCAATACTGTTTATACTAAATTTCCAATTAAAAAAATTATAAAGCTGATTGTACAAGCGATACAGAGGTGCGACCCGTGGCGAATTTAATTACGGGTCAAGCGCACCTAAGCGGTCTTTAGCTAAACCCCCATGAGTGACTGTATCAAGACAGAAAAATTATGCTCTTCAAGTAACAAAATTTTTAGAATACCGCCTCTTACCACTATTCCCTGTTCCCGTCTTGATGTAGTCGCTCATGGGGGAAACCACGGCAGTCGCTCATGGGGGGAACCACGGCAGTTGCTCATGGGGGAAACCCCCAAGACCGCACTGCCTCCCCAAGACCGCGCTGCCTCCCCAAGACCGCGCTGCATCGCTGTTCCCCGTTCCCTCTTACAGACTGTTTATTTAGCCTAAAAAGTACGGTAAAGCCATTCTTATTCATTCATGGTGCGATAGGTAGCTACTGCTGAAGGAGATATCCGATTCAGATAGCGGAAAATCCAATATTTTATCACTGAATCCAAGATAACTGGAAATGTGGCAATAAACAAAAATATAAACTCTCGACTTTCTGGTATTCCTAAATGTCGGGATAGGGCTTCTAGGATTATTTCCCAACCGTGAGGAGAGTGGAATCCTACAAATATATCGGTAAACAAAATAATTATAAACGCTTTGGCACTATCACTAAGCCCATAGATAATATCATCCATAAACGATTTTAAAATAATTACATCTCGTTTGCTGTTCATGATAACTAAGGCAAAACTAACTAGAGCTATAATGTCAGCAAAAATATTTTTAATGGCATTGGATCCTTGATTATGATAGTCTTCTGCCAGTTCGTTAGCTTTATGCTTAATTTCTTCTTCCATCTCCTCCTCAGATAGTTTAGGAGTAAACCCCAGTAAGCTTCTAAAGTGGAGTTCTTCTTCAAATTTTTTTAACTCTACCAGAGCTTCTTCTTCCATTTCATAATTTAAAAAAATAGCTGATTCCTGGCTACTTCTAAAGTGATCAACTATGGGACTAACTAAAAACGTTTTAGAAATTTGCTGAGTTAAAATAGGAACAATAGTTAAAATTAGGATAAATTTAATAGAGATTACGGTTTTACGTTGAGACCGACGAAAGGTTTTGACAACTTTATCTTCAGCTCGTGGATCGAGTTCCTGCTGAATTCTTTTGACTGTTCCTACGATTGACCTAGGTAATACACCGGTTTTATCGGTGATTTTCTTGGAGTTAGCTCCTTGATTATTTCGAGATGAATTGTTGTCTGATTCCAAATAAGCAGCTTCTCGAAGATTGGAATTTTGCTTGATAACCTGTCTTGGACTGGCGTTAGTAATCTGATTATCTGGCTTTTGGTTTATGGGAATCAATGCTGCGGTGTTTGTTTCTGGTTTTGGTGGAGCATACTTGTTGATAATTTCATCAATAAAATTTAATTTTTCAATAATTATTGACTGCTGATCGCTGAGGTCGATTGACTCAGATAACTGAGAATTTTCCCTAGCTTGTTGTTGACTACTTTCAATAGGATTAGATCCGGTTAATTCAGGATTTATTATGACATAACGACTGGTTTTAAATTCTACTAGTCTAACGTTTATAGTCTTTATATATTTATTAACTTCTGCTTCAAAATAGGCAATGACGCTGTTACTATATTGACTGGTATCGGCGGAGATTTTTTGACCTCCAAAATATTCATCTTCAATCGCTTTAATTTTTAGTGCCGCTTTGTATGCCTGATCCAAGGCTCTCTCTGGTGTATTGAAGAACCATTGTCTAGCTGTGCGTAAGATTGTTTGAAGATTCATCAAATCTTCGCGCCTCCAATTAGTGGTTTACAATTAAGCCCGTCGAACGTTTTAATAGTCGGACTTTCCGGGCAGTGAATTGTCCGATTCGCTTCCAGTTGATATCGCTAACGGAAACCTGTCTTGCTGTTTCGCCGCTTACCCAACCTCGTGCTTGTTTCCCAGCCTTGACAGCTTCAACATAGTCTCCTTTACGAAAACCATGGCTAGTAGTTGTACCGCCGTATTTGCGCCGTTTTCCACCTTTATAAAACTGCAACAAATGTAATTGACGGCGGCTTATGGGGGCACGTTTTATAACATAAAAAGTAGCATCAGTCACGTCACAGTTTCTTGGGACACTTAGCTTACCGTTGCTGTGATAATAGTTTTTGCGCCGGAAGAAATGGGTAGCAGCCAAAGCAATCCCATCTACTGCATGAGTGTTAACTGAAAGCCTACTTTTGTCAGCCTTGTCCTTGACCAGTCCTAGAGCCTCCCTTTTAAGGGCAGTCTCCCAGCCTTGTTTTTGAATAACTGGAGCTATTCTCTCTAACTGAGATATTGACCAATATTGACCTACCATCACAGGAGAAAATCCTTTACTACCTCTTGCTTTGACTACTTCGTAGACAATGACTCTTAATGGATACAAAAGGCTAAGCTCTTTGATTACCCGTTGTTCTAGCTGACGATTAGCTCGAATTGAAGGAGGAACTTTTTTTTCTCTTCTGTTCGAGAATCGTTTTTGTCTATGAGACCTTTGCGAGTAACATACTTTACGGTTTATTCGACGACTTCTACGAGTTCTTCGCATCATTCGTCGAGTATCCATGCGATCACGAACTTTCTTGTAGGGCAACACTAAATGCCCTGTCCAAAGAGTAGTCTTATTTGACTGAACAGCAATACCAGAAAACCGTTTTCCAGGGTCAACACCAACAGCAATGTCCTGAGTTTCTTCTCCAGACGGTTTGTTGACTAACTGAACAGCAAAAACATTTAGGTCGTTTTGGTAAACAACAGCTAAACCTTTATTAATCCAACGTCGAGCACGAGAGGCTTTAGTTGGCATTAATGGTCTCCCATCGGGAGAAATAACTGGAACTCGTAACATGGTGATAAACCTCACGAGAAAAGTATTTGAGTTGACAACTCGTCCCCTCGACCACCGAATTTAAGATGTCCTGTCCAACAGCAACTGACAACACAATTTTAAAGAGGTTTGAACTGGGGAAGTATTCAAACGTTCGTACCAAAACTCGGCTCAAATGGTCTAGTCAAACACGCATAATTGATTGTTTATGCAAGCCCCATCCCTCTATAGGGTGGGGTTATTGACTCAATTCTTTAGGTTCATACTCTGAACATCTAAGGGGTGCATTCTTGCACCTAATTATTCCTAGAACTCTTACATCCTAGTTCATGTGGTATGATAACAAATTACCTAAAGAAAAATTTCGTGGTTCAAAATTCACTGTGGATCATTGGCTCAACTCGCACTGGCAAAACAACTCGCCTTGTCAGTCAGTTTTACCAATGGGTTGAAGGAGGACTGGATTGGTCAAACCCAAAGTCGAGTTCAAGATATCAACGAACCCCCTCAAAAGCCCCAGGAATTTTAGTGTTTGCTGCTAATGACGATAATCGGCGTCAGTTTGCAGATCGGCTGACAGAGGTAATCCGGGGACGGTATCCAGTACTTTCCAAGACACCTTTAGGTTTTTTCCAAGATGAGGTAATGCTATTTTGGCCCTTGTTAATTGGGCGATTGGATATCAAGGCACAGTTTCCGTTGCGATTGCGTCCTGAGACTGAGCAGGACTTAGCCACCCAGCACTGGCGTACTGACCTGGATAATGATCTACTACAACTGCCAGGGGGGAATGATTACACTAGAGTGCGTCGGCTCCTGGACTTGTTACAATTAGCAGCAGTGAGTGGGATACCTGTTGAAGACATTCCCCACATGTTAACGGTCGGGATTCCAGAGGAGGAAGGAAACCCGGAACTTTGGTCAACGGTGGGAAATCTGTTGCTAGAGTGGCGAAGCTGGTGTCTAGAAAGGGGATTATTAACCTACGGGATTATTGCTGAACTGTATTGGCGGTATTTGTTGCCAGACCCCACTTATCAGCAGTATTTACAGCAGCGCTATCAGGCAGTGCTGGCGGATGATGTGGATGACTATCCTGCGATCGCTCGGGATTTATTTGAGACTCTACTCAATCAAGGGGCTGTAGGAGCTTTTAGCTTTAATCCTAATGGACAGGTACGCTTGGGACTTAATGCTGACCCGAATTATCTAGCGGATTTGGCATCCCGTTGCTTGGTGGAAATCTTACCGGATTTATCTATTGATGCAATGCCGGTTGAATTGGCAAACACAGTAGTGGAATTAATTACTAATTCCATGTTTATTGAGGGTCTACCTGAGTCTATCCAATCGATTCAAACCACCTCCCGTGCTCAACTGTTGCAGCAAACGGCTGGGGTGATTAGTCAAGCGGTGAAGTCTGGGCAAGTGCAGCCTGGTGAAATAGCGATCATTGCTCCAGGTCTAGATGCGATCGCACGCTACACCTTAACAGAAATCCTGACTAACCAAGGCATTGCTGTCGAACCCCTCAATGACCAGCGCCCATTAATTAGCTCACCGATGGTTCAGGGATTACTAACCCTACTAGCGCTAGTGTATCCTGGCTTGGGACGGTTAGTGAATCGAGATGCGATCGCACAAATGCTGGTAGTACTCAGTAGCCAACCACAAGTGCAGGAGTTGAAGGGTGAAAGGTTGAATGTTGAAAGGTTGAATGTTGAAAGGTTGAATGTTGAAAGGTTGAATGTTGAAAGGTTGAAGGTTGAAAGGTTGAAGGTTGAGAGTTCAAATCTGCAACCGGCAACCCTAATTGATCCTGTCCGTGCTGGTTTATTAGCGGATCACTGCTATGCTCCTGATCCTGAGCAACCTCGCCTATTACCAGTGGAGTCGTTTCCTCGCTGGGATAGGTTAGGGCATCAGGCAACAACTGCCTACTCAGAGATTTTCCAATGGTTAGAACTACAGCGCGAGCAACAACAACAGGGTCTGATTCCTTCGTGCTTGGTAGTTTTCGACCGCGCCATTCAGAAATTTTTGTGGCATGGCTCTAATCTTGCCTATGACCAGCTAGCAGCACTGCGGGAACTGATGGAAACCGCTCAACACTACTGGGAAGTGAATGGACGCCTGGGGAAAGAGTTGAAGGTGAATGACTCGAGCCAAACGAACCAACAACCGTCTAATCGTCAGCGTTCCACCCAAACTATCGCCCAATTCATTCTGATGCTACGTCGTGGCACCGTTACTGCTAATCCCTATCCCGTCCGCCGCCTACCCACAGCTACCAATGCCGTCACCCTTGCTACTATTTTCCAATACCGTGCCGCTCGCCGCTGCCACCGTTGGCACTTTTGGTTAGATGCAGGTTCTTCCCTCTGGCTCAGTGGTGGTGCAGCTACCCTTTTCGGAGCTCATCTATTTCTAAAGGAATGGTCTGGACGTCCTTGGACAGAGGAAGATAAAGTCCAAGCTGATCAACAGCGATTAGAGCGGATTTTGCGAGATTTATTCGGTAGAGTTACAGAGCGGGTTTACTTGTGTCATAGCGAATTAGCGGTTAGTGGCACAGAGCAGAATGGTCCGTTATTATCTTTGATACATACTGCTGTTTCTTGACAATTCCAATGGTCTAATTTTGCTAGAAGTATTGTCATGTTTGAGTTCTACTTTTCCCAGCGCGAAGGGGCAAGCTAGATCCTTTCCGTATTAAAAACTGGAGATCAAGCCCAAGACAAATATCCACAACATCACGCTCACTGGTAAGCCCAAGAGAATCCCCACGATTGCCCAGCCTCTTTGGTGAGCTTTGAAGTGTTCAATACTCCGCCAGCGACGACTTTTCCAAGCCCATTCATTGCCCTTGGCACCGAGCGCGATCGCCATAAACCAACCCAATTGAGGCACCCATGCTATCAGTCCAATCCAAACATTATTCGTCATAGGCCAAAACCAAGGTATCAAAAAAGCTCCCCAGTTCCAGCCTTTGATTTCATCTGGTACCGGTACTCGATCATCCAATACACCCCCTTGACCTGAATTATTCACAAATTTGACTGGGGTGGGTCTGCTCAGTTTGTTGCTTTTGGGAGTATTAAGTGTCATGCCCAACTCTAGGGCTAGAATTGCCTCAGACGCACTTTTGAAACGTTGCTCTGGAGCTGGTTCTGTCAGCTTCTGAATCCAGCTGATCAGGTTAGCACTGAGGTTGACTTGGTCTTTAAAGCAAATGCGCAAATTCCGCTGGGGCAAGTCAGCAGGTGCAGTCCCGGTGAGCAAATGAATCAACGTCGCCCCTAAGCCATACAAATCCGATGCTGGTACTGCCCTACCACCAAACTGTTCCATGGGGGCGTAACCATAGGTTCCCACTACCGTAAATGTCGCGCCCTCTTGGGAAGCCCGATCCTGTACTGACCCGAAATCGATGACATAAATCTGCCCATCATCCCCTAAAATTAGATTGCTAGGCTTAATATCTCGGTGTAGTACGGCTGGATTGAGCTGATGGAGAAATTCAAGAATTTTCAGCACATCCACAGCGATTTGGCGCACTTCCCCTTCTGTAAATCGTTTACCTTGATTTAGTTGTTCCTTGAGGGAGGAGCCAGGTATATAGTTGTGTACCAAGCCAAACCAGAGTACTCGGTCATCAATGTTAAAATAATCATGATACTTGGGAATACGGGGATGATTGAGCTGTTTAAGTACCTGTGCTTCTCGCTCAAAGAGTTTTAAATCGTCCCAATTAACGTCACCACCAAATGCCAGCAGTTTAACAACTACCAATTCTGGAGGTGACACTCCTATATCATCAGCTAGCCAAGTTTGACGTCCAGCATTATGTCCCAGTTGTTGCTTGAGTTGATAGCGCTCATGTAATATCTGTTCGGCTTCCAGCATCTCGGCTTAATGTCCTCAGTGGCTCATCCATCCCATCAGCGTGCTCGGTTAATCTCAAGCTAGATGGGTGGATGAAGGGCAAAGGGCAAAGGCTAAAGGGGTGGATTAGATCATGATTTTTCTTACCAATCAATTTGTCTTACGAATCAAACCGATTTGTATTTGACATTAGACCCCTCTAGCTCTAATATATCCAGATTTTCTGGGGATGACAGAGATGATGACAAGTTTATTCACTTGAAATTTGCGTTCCCGTAGCCACGACCGGGCGAGCATTGCTTTGTTTATCATCACCTTCATGCATCAAACTCTACACACTAAGTGTTAACTCAACCCAATCCTTCAACCACTGGATGGAAGTAAAACGCTAGTCCCAATACCACATAAGCTGCTAATAGCAACACTCCTTCGAGCCAGTTTGACTTACCATCAGAACTAATCGAATTAGTAATCAACACAGCTACGGCTACTGCTACCAATTCAAAGGGATTAAAATCCAAATCCATCGGCTGACCCATAAACCACCCAGCCAAAACTAACACTGGCGCAACAAATAGGGCAATTTGCAGACTAGACCCTACGGCTACGGAAACTGAGAGATCCATCTTATTCTTCATTGCGACAGTTACCGCAGTGGCGTGTTCTGCTGCATTACCAATTACGGGCAGTAAAATTACTCCGGTAAACAGCGCTGTTAGTCCTAACTGTGATGTGGCAGATTCCAAGCTATCCACCACAAGTTCTGACTCTAGAGCCACTAGCAGGGTAACCACTACCAAGACTCCCACCCACAACCAGATATTAGGCAGATGTTTAGATTCGGAACTGGCAATTTCACCCTCCTCTGTTTCTTCTAACTCCATTTCCGCGATTCCCACATCAAATAGATAGGTGTGGGTTTTCATGGAAAATAATAAAGTTAGCCCATAAACCAGAATTAAAACTAGGGCAACTGCTACTGAAAGCTGTTGTAATGTAGATTGAGGAATACCAATGGATGTGGTATCCATTGCTGTTGGTAGCAACATGGCAATCACTGCTAGGTTCATTGAAGAGGCATTCACCCGCGCCACAATGGGCTGAAACTCCTGTTCTTTGTAACGCAATCCACCCAGCAGCATCGCAAATCCCATCACTAGGAGTAGGTTACCGATGATGGAGCCAGTGATGGTGGCTTTAACCACTTCTACTAACCCAGCATTCAGGGCAATTAGGGCAATGATTAATTCTGTAGCGTTGCCAAAGGTGGCATTTAATAACCCTCCTAGGTTTGGACCGAGCACCACAGCGATTTCTTCTGTGGCTGTTCCCATCCATGCTGCTAAAGGAATAATTGCTAAGCAAGAGGTAATGAAAATAACCGCCGAGTTCCACTCTAGAAATTCAGCGGCTACTGAAATGGGAATAAACAGTAGGAAAATTGACAAAATTTGGTTTTTGGTGAGCATCTAGGTTTCTTTACCTCAAGAGATTTACTATTCTATTTAGTTTGGGGGACTAGGGCAGTATCGAAACGGGCTTGGTCAATCCCTCTTGCCATCCCCCCGTCTCCCTAAGCTGTCACGCCCCTAAGCTGTCACGCACTTAATTTTTGGGTTGAGACTGATGGGGAGATGAGGAGATGGGGAGATGGGGAGATAGGGAGATGGGCGGATGGTTTGACGGTTTCTTTCATAACATGAAAAGATTAAATTTGGATGCGTGTTAGCTGATCAACTTAGAGAGATAAATTAGATAGTCAAGTAGCTTACGCTGTAGCTGGTGTGCTCAATAAAGCTTTTCGATACTCAACGATTTCTCAAGCGCATCAGTCCTAGGGTATATTTTTTAACCATAGAAATTTGCTATGATCTGGTTAAGATTGATAAGATTACCGCAATTTCCATAAACTGATTAGAATTACTTGAATTAAACCTTGCAGTTGCATTAATAATTGTGTTAAGCATTTAACGTTTGTCCTAACTATCCGCTACTTTTGTTCGTTACTGCCAAACCAGTATAAGTTTGCTCAAGGGTATTCGCTGCCGGGCCCCAAACATTACGTTCTGGGGTTGGGTTAGCTGTCTTGCTGTTTTTTTGAATGCATATTCCCATGACTTCAGTAGCTGAACTGCTAGTTTTACAAGCTGAGGAAATAAAGTCCACTGCTAAGTCCACTGCCAAGATAAAACACTACTCGACGCTCAACAATGACTCCCTAGATACGGCCACCGGTGTCTATATTACTATCCATGGTCATTTCTACCAACCGCCTCGGGAAAACCCTGATCTAGATACCATTGAGCGTCAGCCTACTGCTGCTCCGTTTCATGACTGGAACGAACGGATTTACTATGAGTGCTACCGCCCCAATGCCTTTGCCAGGGTATTAAATGACCAAGGGGAAGTGATAGATATTGTCAACAACTATGACTATTTGAGCTTCAATATTGGTCCAACCTTAATGTCATGGCTGGAAGATTACGATCTCGAAGTGTATCAGCGGATTCTGGAAGCGGACAAGAAGAGTTGCGTACGCTTAAATGGTCATGGGAATGCGATCGCTCAAGTTTACAACCACATCATCCTTCCCTTAGCCAATGAACGGGACAAATACACCCAAATCCGTTGGGGAAAAGCGGACTTCCGTTCCCGCTTTGGTCGTGAACCCGAAGGGATGTGGCTGGCGGAAACGGCAGTAGACTATCCCACCTTGGAAGCACTGGTAGCAGAAGATATTCGGTTTATTATCCTAGCCCCTTCCCAAGCTCAACGTTGCCGCCCAATTCCCAGTGAACACACCAGTGAACACACCAGTGAACACAATAGTAATTCTCCATGGCAGGAAGTGGGAGGTGCTCAGATTGACCCTACTCGCCCTTACCGTTGCTTCCTCAAAAATGGCAAATTTATTGATATCTTTTTCTATGATGGCCCAATCTCCAGAGATATGGGCTTCAATGATTTACTCAGCAGCACTGAACACTTTGCCAAGCGTTTGGGTCAAGCAGTACGTGGGAATCATCGCAGTGCCCAGTTGATTGCTGTGGCAACGGATGGAGAAACCTTTGGCCATCACAAAACAGGCACTGAGAAGTGTATTGCCTACGCTTTTACCCATGAGTTTCCCCAGCGCAACTGGACAGTAACCAACTTTGCCCACTACCTTAGCTTTAATCCCCCCACTTGGGAAGTGGTACTGAAGCCAGTAACAGCCTGGAGTTGCTCCCATGGGGTTGACCGTTGGCAAGATGATTGTGGCTGTGGTGGTGACGGGAAGTGGCACCAAATGTGGCGTCGTCCCCTGCGAAATGCCATGGATTGGTTACGGGATGAATTGATTCAGGTATATCAAGACAGTGGTAGCCAATTCTTCCAGGACCCTTGGCTAGCGCGGGATGAGTATATCCAAGTGATTCGGAACCGTTCCCCAGCCAATGTAGACAGTTTTCTGGAGCGTCATAGTACTCACCCACTGACGACCGCCGAACAAGTGGATGCCTTACGACTGCTGGAAATGCAGCATCATGCTCTGCTGATGTATACCAGTTGTGGTTGGTTTTTTGAGGAAATCTCTCGTCTAGAAGGGGTTCAGATTCTGCGCTATGCTGCCCGTGCTATCCAGTTAGCTGGTGATGTTGCTAAAGTTCAACTGGAAGAAGAATTTATCCAACGCCTTGCTCTAGCACCCAGTAATGTGGGATGCTTTAAAACTGGTGACCAGATTTATCAGCAACTAGTGGTGTCAGCCCAGGTTAGCTGGAAGCAAGTAGTAGCAGACTACGCCATTAGTTCCCTATTTAAGAAGTATTCCCAAAAAGACAAAATCTACTGTTACTATGCCCATCAGCAATATTACCAGCTAAAACGAATCGGGGCATTAACCCTAGCTGTGGGACAGTTACAATTGGCTTCTGAGATCACTAGGGCAAGTGGTGATTTTGTGTTTGCCTTGCTATACCTAGGTGGTTGGGACTTCCACTGCTGTATTCAACCCCTTGCTGAATGTCGAGGCTACCGCCAGCGGTTGGACACATTATTTAATGCCCTAGACCAAGGCAGTGCAGCCCACACAATTTTGGTAATGAATCAGCTGTTTGGGCAGCAACATTTTAATTGGCAGCATCTGTTTGCTGAAGAACGACACCGGATTATGCAGCTGTTGAGCCAGGAAACCTTGACCCGTTTGGATCAGCTCTATACCGAGGTTTATCGGGATAATTATAGAGCCTTGATCGCTTTCCATCAGGGTGGGTTATCTGTTCCCAAGGAGTTGCAAGTAGCAGCAGAAATTGCTATATCCAATCAGTGTATTACTGTGATTAGGGCATTAGATAGTGATAGCAGTGATCAGCAGGTGGTATGGAGTAGGTTGGCAGAGTTAGAAGCGATCGCAACAGCAGCAAATCATCTCCACTGTCAGTTGAATAGCATAGAAGTCAAGCAAACCTTAGAAAAGTTAATTTTGCGTACGCTCTGGCAAATTCTTTACGATAGTAACCCAGAGGACATGGAAGTTGATATTCAACGGCTAGAGAAAATGATTGATCTAGGCAATCAGCTCAATCTCAGCTTATCCTTAGATCGTTGCCAAGAACTTTACTTGGAGTACTTCCATAACCAATTTTTGCCTCAGCTGATCCAAAGCCAAGATTTAAAGAAAGATAGTAAAGATAGTGATAGCAATGGCAGCTATCCTTGGCTATGTAAAATGTGTACCTGTAGCACTTCTTTTAGTACTTCAGTTTCCCCAAGCCCCCTACTCAATTTGGGTCAAACCTTAGCAGTGGATCTCAGTGCTTGGATCACCAAGCTACCCTCACCAGGATAGGAGAGTATAGGTTGGTTACCGTGAATCCTCAACAGTTAACTATAGCGGTTAACTATACCGTTGCTATTACGGTTTGTGCTTAGAGAGCACACCCGCACCAAAGGCTCCTACTGCTAGCAGACTTAGCACCGACATCGGTTCAGGAACAGTAGTGCTAGGAACAAACGACATCGGTTCAAAAACATTAATGCTAGAAAAACCTGCTGCTCCATAGATCCTATTAATACCCGCGAAGGCGACATTTTGACTAAAAGTACCTGCTCCTGTGGTTGGATCGATGGTGATCTGTTGTCCATCAGCTGTGTAACCGAACAACGTTCCATTTTCAAAGAATAAGCCAAATATATCGCTAAAGCCGATACTACCAATTTCACTAGCTGTACCGTCATTAGCGATAGAGAACAAAATGTCAGAGCTGCCATCAACAGAGAGTGATGTGGCAAAAAATTGATTATTTACAGAATCGAATGCTATGTCGCCACTGCTGTTGAAGTTAGGAATTTTGGCCACTAATGATGCAGCCCCACTAGAGGTATCAATAGTATAAAAACTATCATCTCCAGCGCCGTAAAGGACTTTATCATCATCATCAGAAAACCCTAAAGCATTTATAAACGCAAAAAGGTAGCCAATTAGGGAGGATAAGCCTGTGCTTTTATCAATACTATACAAAGCGCTGGGAGTGACACCAAATAGCTCACCACTATTGGATAAAGCTATATCAAAAAAGGGGATATCGTTGCTGTTTAATGGTGTGAATTTTCCAGTTGAGGTATCGATTTTTCCAACTTCTCCATTGGCAGTAGAGAGGAATGATGCCGCCTGGGCTGTTCCGATTGTTCCTAGGCTAAAAACCACTGCCCCAGCTATAGCTATTGGTAATTTTTTCATGATAGTTTTATGCTGCAACTCTTAGATGTAGACAGTGACCTTACTCTGAAATTTGATATCAAGTCCGTTTGATTCCCTGGTTTATAGTCGGCTTTTTTTTGCCCTTTTTCCTTGATTACTCTTGTTTTAGACAATACTGATGCTACCGGACTTGAGATCAGTCAGATACTCCCAAGTAAGATCGGGAAACCTACAAAAGAGAAAATTATTTACCTTTTGCTTATGTTTATATTCATTAAATTTAACTAGATTTTTCTCTCTCGGAAACTAGGAATCGGTATGATTCACAAAATCCTTATTTTATTGAGTTATAAATTTTGCTTATACTAAGTATTAACTATTGATAAATTGTTGCTAAACTTTAAGACTTAACTATAGCGCTTACTTAGAGGATATCTGAAAAGTTTTTTGATACTGAATTTTGCCCCCCTAGCCCCCCAAATTTGGGGGGAACAAGAGTCAATTTGCTTCTAAAAGTCCCCCAATTTTGGGGGATTTAGGGGGCTTGGATGTAGCAAATGATACTTCTCAGACAACCTCTTAGAAAGTAAGCCCTGATGTTGATTAAAGTTAGCCTTGTGATCTCAAGGCTTTAAAAAATCAGCTTGAACAGCGAGCATCGTTAGTTGAGCTAAATTATATACGTTGAGCATCCAATTCGCATCAGGCGTAAGTATGAAAATTGATTAGTTAAACTTATAGTAATTTCCGAAATCCGTAGAGGGCTTAAGTTCACACAAGCTTAATATTAGTAATGGGTAATTGGTCATTGTAATTACTGGCTACTCATTACCCATTACCCATTACCCATTACCCATTACCCACTTGGGGATGTGATCACGATACCAAGGAGCTTGATATTAACCGAAAATTTACCGAGATGTTGAAGGGCGAAGTTCAGATCGAACCAAGTTCACTAAAGGGCCAAAAACGGAAACAGGCACGACCAATGACTTTGTCTTTACCTAGAAAACCCCAAACATGGGAATCGTTGCTATTGTTGCGGTTGTCTCCCATCACAAACAAGTAATTTTCTGGCACCTGCACCAGTCCCATCTGATAACTGGGAGGTTGGGCAATGTAGTCCTCGTCTAGAGGAGTACCGTTGCGATAAACTTTGCCATCTTTGACTTGAACCGTATCACCGGATGTGCCAATCACCCGCTTGATGAAAGCTTGGTCTTTTGAGTAACCCAAAATTTGTAATTGTGGCGGTATTTCAAACACAATAATGTCACCGGCTTTTGGGGTATGGAAACGGTAAGAGATTTTTTCCACCACTAAGCGATCGCCTACTCCCAAAGTCGGGTACATGGAATCCGAGGGAATGTAGCGAGGTTCTGCCACAAATACTCGAATCAATAGAGCTAAGGCTAGTGCGATCGCAATAATTTGGAAATTTTCCTGTACTTGCTTCCAAAATGGCGTGCCACCCTTGTCCGATTGTTGACTCTGAGCATCTGCTTGCTGCTCCTGAACAGATTCAGAAGATTCACTCGGTGCTGCTAATTTCTTTTTCTGTGCATCCATACAAGATTTAAATTTACAGACATTTAAATTGACAATACTGGGTATTGTGACCTCGCCCTTTCCCTAAACATCTTTCCTAGTTTGGCAACTCAGCCAGGATAACACGCTTGATTGCCCTTTTGTGAATTTGCGTTAGTTTAGGAGGTAAGTACTGTTGTTGGACAATGCCCGTGCTGTTTCCACACTCTGTCCTACGTGCGAGTTTAGCGGTTTGTCTTCTGGGTTTGTTGAGTGCCTGCGCCAACACTAACCTAGGTGACGCTTTGCAGCGGTCTTTGGGAGCAGACCCCACACTGAAGGATAACCCACCCAAAAACTTGGGTGGGCCATCTCCAAATAAGCCTCAAACTACTCCCCAGAAACCGAAGTCAGTACCGTTGCCAGAAGACTTCCCCACTGAGATTCCCCGTTATCAACAAGCAACCTTGGAACAAGTGGAACCCCTCAAAGATGCTGCTGGTCCAGGTAAGTTGACGATTTGGTCATCCCCTGACCCAATTAATTTAATTCAGAACTTTTACCAAAAGACCTTTGAGTCGGGAGGCTGGGAAGTCCTCGACCAGCCAGAGGATCAAGATGGTGGCACATTCATCGTCCGTCGTAATGACTTGGACGTTACCCTTTCCATTCCTTCTGGTGCCACTACTGGCAAATCCACCGCTGCCTCCTCATCAAAGCCCCCAGCGGTTGCTACCAACAGCAGTGTGACTACATTTGATATTCAGTACGTCCGGGATGGTAAGGATACCAAAGCTGAGAAACCACAACCATCCCAGAAACCAACACAAGCTGAAAAACCCACACAAGCTCAGAAACCACAACCATCCCAGAAACCCACACAAGCTCAGAAACCCACACAAGCTCAGAAACCACAACCATCCCAGAAACCACAACCATCTCAGAAACCAACGCAACCCTCTGAGGTTGCCAGTAAGCCAGCTCAGGTCAGGTCAGGAAAACCAGAGAAATTGACTGACTTGGATAAAGTCCCCCGAGATTTGCGTAAGTATGTGGCAGATTTGGCAAAATTGGGAGTCTTAACCCCAGACACGGCTAATCCAAAGACCAATGCTGATAGTCAAGGTACTCAGTTTGCCCCCAATCAAACCATAAGCCGCCGTCAGTATGCCCGTTGGCTGATGGATGCCAATAATCGGATCTATGCCAATCGTCCAGGATTGCAAATCCGTTTAGCATCCAACACTACTCAACCTGCATTTCAGGATGTGCCTCGTACCGATCCTGATTTTCCCTATATTCAGGGATTAGCTGATGCTGGATTAATTCCTAGTCCCCTCAGTGGCGATTCTACCGCAGTATTGTTTCGTCCAAATGCACCCTTGACTAGGGAAAAACTGATGTTGTGGAAAGTGCCTCTCGATACTCGTAAAGCCTTGCCCAAAGCCTCTATTGAAGCAGTGAAAGAAACTTGGGGCTTCAAAGATACCGCCGAAATTGACCCGAAAGCATTGCGAGCCGTCTTAGCTGATTTCCGAAATGGCGATTTGGCAAATATTCGCCGAGTGTTTGGTTATACAATATTGTTTCAGCCTAAAAAACCAGTCACCCGTGCTGAAGCAGCAGCAGCGCTTTGGTATTTCGGTTCTCAGGGTGAAGGGCAATCTGCCAAAGAAGCATTGTTTCTTAAGCCTCAAACCAGTCAGCCATCAGGGGCACCAAAAGCTACGCCATCGAATTAGGTGCATAAAATTAGGTGCATAAAAAACGTAAGCATATGCGCTACGCGCACGCTACTTGAGGTGCTATCAGCATTCAGCTATCAGCATTCAGCTATCAGTTATCAGCTATAAGTTATCAGCTATCAGCTTATGGGCTACTTGAGGTGCTACTGTTCGCGCAGCGTGCCCTTAGCGCAATCGGTGCTTTTGAATAAAATAAGCACCTCAAGTAGCGTAGCCTACGGCTGACGGCTGAATGCTCACTAAAAAACACTTTAAAACAGCTTTTATAGCGGTTTTTAGCCTAATGAGGTACATAGACTTTTTGCCCTGTTCCCTCTTCCCCTCCTGGGAGGGGTTAGGGGTGGGTTTCTCTTCCCTGTTCCCTGTTCCCTATTCCCTGTTCCCTAAAACCAGAAACTCTGTACCTCACCAAATTGAAAACCGCTATAGTTGTGCTTAATCACAATTACTAACAGGTATTGTGATTGGTTAGTAATTACTGGTGATTGGTCTAGTGCAGCGCGGTAGAAATGCTTGAGCAGCTGCGGATAATGGTGAAACAGAAGGATGAACCGCTGACCCACTCGATGCTCAGCTCATCCGATTACACTCTTCACAACTAGGCTATGCCTAACCCC